>JAHFDV010000048.1:0-14215 GCA_023248815.1 Myxococcales bacterium | reverse complement strand
TCTCGAGCTCTTCGACATCGTCGAGGTCGAGGCGAACGCACCTGTGCTTCGGGTGAAGGTGCGCGAGAAACTTTCGATCACTCCCATCGTCGATTTTTCGACGGGCAAGACGTTGCGCGACACCTCGGTGACGCTCGGCGCGATCGAAAACAACATTGGGGGAGCGGGGACGCGCCTCGGTGGATATGCCGAGTACGCGGAACGCGGTCCGCAGTTCGCGATTTGGATCTCCGAGCACAGCTATCACCCGACGCGTTGGATGAAGGAGATCGAGATCTCGTACTCGGGGTCGGACTTTCGCTTCGACAATTCGAACAGCTCCTGGCAGCGCACGCGCCTCGGAGGCTTGTTCGAGCTCAAAACGCCCTATCGATACTCTTCTGCCCTTCGCTATGAGTTCGTCGGCATCGCGTACCGCGAGCACCTCACGTACGCGGAAGGGACGGCACTTCCGAAGGAGGGCACCTTCGTCGGCACGATGTCCGAGCTCATTTGGGACCGCTATTCGTTCAACGACCTCGCGCCTCACGGCTTCAAGGTCACGCTCGAGCTACGCCCGGGCGCATTGCTCGGTGCAGCTCAGCCGCGTTTCGAGGCGCGCGTGGAGTCGATATTTTCTGCGCAGCTCGGATCGCGAACCGTCCTCGCGGGTCGCGCGACGGCCGAGGCCGTGAACTCCGGCAACGTGAATCACAGCGTGCTCATCGGAGGCCAGCGCGGTGTGCGCGGGCTGCAAGATGCCTTTTATCGAGACCAAGCGCAGGCGTTCGCAAACCTCGAATTGCGTCACGCGATCCCGCTCGCGAAGCGGCTGTACTTGCAGGGCGTCCTCTTTGCCGACGGAGCGACGTTTCTTCCCATGAACGCGGATGGTGTACCGACGAAGTGGCTCGGTGCATTCGCGGGAGGTGCGGGGCTGCGACTGATTCCGACGGCACTCGTGAAGACGCTTCTTCGCGTCGACGGGTCACGGCTCGTGACACCGACGGGTGAATGGTTCGTGCAGTTCGGGATCGATCAATATTTCTGAGGCGGCGCTTTTTTCCTCTCGAAGACCGTAGCCCGCGAGGGAACGGCAGCGGTAAAATAGCCGAATGCACGAGGTCGCAGCCATCGTGGAAGATCTGGTTCGCCTCGGAGTTCGATCGGGTGACGTGCTCATGGTGCACGCGAGCCTCCGGAAGATCGGTCCCGTGAGTCAGCGTGCTGCGGGCGTCGTTGCGGCGATCGATCGAGCCGTCGGCGATGCGGGGACGTGGATGATGACGATGGGTGCTTCGGATGAATGGGCGTGGGTGAACGATCGAGCGGAAGCTGAGCGCGAAGGGTTGCTCGCCGATGCCATTCCCTTCGATCCGTTTCTAACGCCGGCACAGGAAGACGTCGGCGTTCTCGCGGAGGTGATGCGCACGACCCCTGGGACATTCGTGTCGAACCACCCCGAGGGTCGCTTCGGAGCGCGGGGGCCACGGGCGCGCGACCTCCTCGAGAACGTGCCGTGGGACCACTACTACGGCGAAGGGTCTCCTCTCGAACGCATCTTGAAGCTCGGAGTCAAAGTGCTGCGGCTCGGTGCGGACATCGATACCGTGACGATCCTTCACTACGCGGAGTATCTCGCGGAAGTGAAGAGCAAGCGCGCCGTGCGTAGGCATCGGAGGGTGCTCTGGGAGGCTGGGCCCGTGACTCGAACGGTCGACTGTCTGGACGACTCGCGCGGCATCGTCGAGTACGACGGACCCGACTATTTTGGAGTCATCTTGACGGCGTACTGCGCGCTCGAAGAAGGGTCGCGCAAGAAAGTGACGCACGGAGTCGTCGGGAACGCGCCGTGTGATCTACTCGACGGCGCGGATCTCGTCGCCTTCGGTGCAACGTGGATGACGAGAAATCTCGGACGCTGATTCGGCGCACGGAGAAGCCTCGCCCCGAGACAGCACGCTTACTTCTTCGTGCGGATCGCGTACGCGAGAATGCCGATGGGTAGACGTAGCTTCGCGAGAAGCACGAACGCGGGATCACCGTGTCCGTCGAACTCGCGCACTTGCGCTTCGATGCCGACGACGCTGAGGCCGACCGCGGCGTTGAATCCCGGGCGAGCCTTCGTGTCGAGCGATCCGCCGAGCTGCAGCCAACCGCCGAGCGACAAGTTGAGATACTCGGCCTGGAGCCCGAACGCCGGTCGCTTGAGCATGCCGAGGTATTCAGCGGTGGCTCCGAATTGGAAGAACGAGTCGTCGCGCACGAGGAGCACTCCGGGACGCGCGCGAACGAAGCCCGTCCACTTGTCGACGCCGCCGAAGACGTAACCGCCACCGCCTTCGAGGTTGAAGTCCCACGTATTCGCGTAGCGGAGGCGTGCCGTCTCTGCGCTGCCGGCGAGCATGACGTTGTTCGTTGCGGGCGTGATCGGCGCGCCAGCATCGTTCTGTGCTGGGACGGGGGACGGCGCTGCGACTGAAGGTGCGGCCCCCGGGGCGGCTTGCGTGACTCCTCCATCGACGACTGGCTGCGCGCCATTCGCATTGGAATCGGATTTCGGTGGTGGAACGACCTGTTCACCGCTGGCAGTGCCGCTCGCGAGAACGATTCCGAATGCAGAGGCGACGCTCGCCGCGAAGAAGATAGAGGTGGGTTTCATTTCGCTTTCGCCGCGCCTTGCGCGAGTTTGATCTCGACGCGACCGTCGAAGCCGGTTTCGGTGGCGTCACCGATGTCACGATCTTTCAACGCGCCGAAGACGCACTTCGAGCCGTCAGAAAGGTATTCGACGGGTTTCGGGGCGATCTTTCCAGCATTCACTGAAAAGGGAACTCCGGTCACGCCGTCCTTCTCTTCCGCGATGAACGCGGGACACGCGCCGACGGAGTTGGAGACGGCGCTGACGACTTTTGGAAGATACTTGATGGGGTCTTTTCCGGGCGCGAGCGCGAGCGCCACCGACATCGCGGGAACATTGCCGCGCGCGTCGATATTGGCGCCAATCGCTTCACCGAGCTGCGCGGTCGGCTTCTCGTTCGCACCGTCTTTCGAACAGCCACCTGCGAGAGAAACGAACGAACCACTCACGATGAGCGCGGAGATCAGGGATTGAGAACGAAACATTGCGTCCGCGATATGCATCAAAAAAAGGAGGGACGCTACTCACACTCGCGTGCGGGGTAGCGTCCCTTCTCGATTCTCCTAAGAGCGCCGATGAAAATTCATCGACCTCGCTTCAGGGAATCAGCGCGAATCAGGGTGCGTCAGCCGACGAGCAAGCCGCGAGGCCCGCGTCCGTCACCTTGCAAACGAAAACCTTGCGAAGGATTCCGAAGAGGAACGAGTCGTTACGCGCGATGACAACCTTGTCCGCGCCAACACCGCCAACGCCCGCGTACGAGCAGCCGCCGAGCGAACCGGCCGAAGCGACGAGCATGAGAGCAACGATTGCTTTTTTCATGTTTTTTCCTTAGCTCCTTAAGAAATCAGGGTGCTTCGCCTTCGGCGCAGGCCGTGACGCCAGCGTCCGTGACCTTGCAAACGAAGACCTTGCGGAGGATGCCGAAGAGGAACGCGTCGTTACGAGCGATGACAACCTTGTCCGCGCCCACGCCGCCCACGCCGCCGTACGCACAGCCCGTCGCGAGCGACGAAGCAATCGTGATGCAGGCGAGAACCGAAAGAACACTCTTCTTCATTTATGAATCCTCCTAGAAAGAGCGGGACTCATTCGCATGCGCCCCGCCCAGTTTGTGTTTGTAAGCCCCGCCAACTGCTCGGATTGCGAAGCCAATAGACGGGGACTTGGCGAATTGGTCAACTCACTTGTTGCCTTTAGCCGGTGACCGACGGATGTCGAGTAATTCTCGATGTCTACGCGTCTCCATGCGCGCCCAAAAGGAGCGGCATAATTCTTTGTGGCAACGAGGACTTGCGACGCTTTGCAACGGGCTGCGACAGCGCTCTCCGCGTCCGATATTCTGCCTCTCGCCCCTTTGAGTACATACGCCGAACTGCAGCATGATCTCGAACGCCTTGTCGGAGGTTGGCGCCTCGATTCACGACGTGCGCAAGTCGAAGATCCGCAGAGGCTCGCCGCATCGATTCGTGCAATTTGCACGATTCTAGAACGGCGGCAGATCTTCGCCGCATTCGTCAGTGAGAAGGAGCTTCCCGGCTCCTCGGAGCGTGTCCTCACGACCGATCAATCTTCGTCTCACCGTCCGCTGCTCGAGCGCATCTTTGCCGAGGCCAAAGGGACACGGCTGCTGGTCACGCCGCGCGACGCGAAGTGGCAAGAACTGGCTACGGACACAAGCGCGCTTGGTGAAAAAGGTTGGGCTGCCTGCGAGCCCGTCGAGACGAAAGACGGCGCACGCTCGAGCCTCGTCACTTTCGCCGATGACGACACGACACGCGACACGGCCCTGCTCGCGCTCCCGAACCTTGCACGTGCGATCGCGATCGTTCTCGAAGAAGAACGCGCCTCGAAAGAGGCCTCGGTGTTCCGTCACGCTCTCAACAATTCACTCGCGACCGTTCTCTCCAATGTCGATTACGCGGCTTCCATCGTCGAGGAGTTCTCCGATGCACTTCCCGACGTTGCGCAGGAGGCCCTGACCTCGGCGGTGAACAACGCGCGAGAAGGCGTACGCCGGTCGACCGCGCTGCTCAAACAGCAAAAAGAGCGCTCGCGGCGCTGACCTTCAGCTACCGCTTTTTTTTGAAGACGATGGTCGATCCGAGCGAGACGCCCCGCGGCGAAGGCGCGCGTGCGAGATCGTGATGCCGTGCGTTTTGATCCGTTGATAAAGCGTGCTGCGTGGCATCCCGAGTCGCTTTGCGGCGGCTTCGACGCGACCATCCTCCGCCTCGAGCGCTTCCTCGATGTGCTTTCGCTCCATCTCCGAGAGCGTTCCAGAAGACGAAGACGGCGGCGCTTGATCGCGCCCTCGTGAGCTCGCGACCGCTCCCGTGGGAGTGTGTTCGGCGAAGCGCGTGCTGTAAGGCGTCGGCTCGAGTGGAAACGCGACGGCCGCCATGCGACTCGTCGACACGGGATCAAAGCGCAGATCTGCCGCACGAATCACGCCGTCGTTGCAGAGCAAGAGCGCACGCTCGAGCACGTTTTTGAGCTCGCGAAGATTGCCGTACCACGCGTGTTGCGTGAGACGCGCCTGGGCATCTGGAGCGATCATGCATTCCGGGCGTCCGAGCGCGACCAGGAGGCTGTCCGTCAGAGGCACGAGATCGGCGAGGCGCTCGCGGAGCGGTGGAACGGTGATCGTGACGGTGCTGACGCGATAGTAGAGGTCGATGCGGAAGCTGCCCTCGTTGATCGCCGCGAAGAGATCGCGGTGCGTGGCCCCGATGAGCCGCACATCGACCGACCGTTCGCGCACGTCGCCCATGCGTCGAAAGCGCTTCTCTTCAAGTACTTTGAGGAGCTTCGGTTGAACCTGCGCGTCGACGTCGCCGATCTCGTCGAGAAAGAGCGTGCCGGCATCGGCAGAATCGAGAAGGCCCGCCTTCGAGGCGTGTGCGCCCGTGAACGCGCCGCGCTCGTGACCGAAGAGCTCGGTCTCGAAAAATTCTTTGGTGAGCCCCGCGCAATTGACGTCGATGAAAGGGCCGCTCTTGCGCGCGCCGATCTCGTGGATGCGCCGCGCGAGGTAACTTTTGCCCGTCCCCGTTTCGCCGAGGAGAAGTACGGAGCAATCGGCGTTGCGTAGCGTCTCGACTTCTTCCTCGACGCGCTTCATCGCGTCGGACCGAGGCGAGTAGACTCCGAGCACCGATGCATCCCTTGCCAAGGACGGCTTTCGCTTGCGGATCGCGTTCTTCACGAAGTCACCGAGGACCTTCATGTCGACCGGCTTCGAGAGGAAGTCCTCGGCGCCCTGTTTCACGGCACGAACTGCAAGATCGATCGTTCCGTATCCCGTCACGATGAACACGGGAGTATCTGGCGATGTCGTCCGCAAGCGCGGCAGGAGGTCCAGCGCATCACCGTCGGGCAAACGTAGGTCGGTGACGATCACGTCAGGCTGAGCAGTGAATGCACGCATTGCACTTTCGCACGAGTCCGCTTCGCGCACGTCGAAGCCGAGCGCACGCAGCGCCCCGCACATTCCGAAGCGAAGTTGGGCGTCGTCCTCGACCACCAAAACGCTTCCGAGCTCCTCCCGTTGTTCCCCCATTCGCGAACGATCAGAATAAGCGCCAGGAGCGCCAACAACAAGCAGGACCACGCGCGCGCCGCGTTCGCAGTCTTCTTTACTCCATCGTACGCAGTCACCCGCGAGAAGAGACGGCGGACTGTGACGACCGAGATAGTTTTCCAGATTCGAGACACGCGTAGGACGACGTCGTCATCGCGTCGGCGTGTAGTCGCGAGCAGATCGGCAAGCTACTCGACGGGTACGACAATGGAGAAGACAGTGCGCTCATTCGGCTTGGAAGCCACGATGAGGCGAGCGCCGTTGTCTGTGATGATATGTTGCGCAATCGACAAACCGAGACCCGTGCCAGCCGCCTTCGTCGTGAAAAATGGGTCGAAGATCTTGTCTACGAGCTCCTGCGGAATGCCGGGACCGTTGTCGATGACCTCGAAGACGATGCTTGCCTGCTGCTTCTGTGGGGATGGTGGCTCACTTCCTCGCGCGCGCCGTCGCGTCTCGGAATGCAAATGGCGAATGCGAACCTCGACGCGCGAGCTGGCCCCGGTGGCGTCGAGCGCATTCTCGAGAAAGATGACGAGAGCCTGCGCGAGCTGGCGCTCGTCGACGTTGATCTGTACGTCGTTGACCTCCGATGCGACGCGCACTTCACCGCCGAGCTCGAGAAGACGCGCACGAAGCTCACCCATCGCCATCGAGACGATCGCGTCCGGAGGTTGAAGCATTCGCTTCGGCGCGGCGGGACGTCCGAACTTGAGCGCGGTGCGAACGAGGCGCTCGATGCGTTCGATCATTTGCAGCATGAGCTTGACGTGCGTCGTGCGTTCCTTGCTTTCCAGCTCCTCTGCGATTTCCTCGATCAAAGAGCGCAACGCCGCGACGGGATTTCTGACCTCATGCGCGAAACCGGCGACCATGGTGCCCATCGCGGCAAGGCGGTCGAACCGCATGCGCTCTTCTGCGGCGCGCTTCTCTTCGCTGACGTCTCGGAAGACCAAAAAAAAGCCGCCCTCCTCATCGAGATCACTCCGCGCGATCTTCAATTGCAGGTCGACCAACGTGCCATGCGATGTCGTGACGAGATGAGACATCGTGACGAAGCGCTCGCCACCGAGGAGCGTGTTGATCGCTGCCGGGAGTTGGAAGAGCGTGTCGATGCGTCGTGGCCCATCGTCCGTCGAAAGCTCGAGTAAGCAGCGTGCTGCCTGGTTGGTGAACGTTACGACGCCATCTCGCGTCGCCGCCACGACACCGATGTCGACCGAATCGAGCATCGACTGCGTGAAGCGATCGCCGCGGCCTCGCTCGTCACGAAGAGAGGCAACATCGATTCCGCGTTCGGTCGGCGCGTCGAACGCATCGCCCTCGAGATCGATCGGCGTTCGGCGCGACGCCGCAAGAATGGATCGCGCGTCGACGCCGCGCGAGTGCGAGGCGCGCGTCACGAGATCTCGTGGGCGTTGGTGAGGAGAGTGTAGAGACGCCTCCGAGCGCTCTTCGGGCTCTCATCGGTACGTTGCCAGTCCTCGACGACGGAGAGCGCAGCGAGAACGCGCGCTTCACGGACCGTCGTCTTTCCGAGCTCACTTTCGAGAGCGTCGATGAGAACGTGCGCATCCGCGCCGAGACGTTCGAGCTTTTCGACCGCCGCAAACATCGATCGTGAGAGCGTCCCCTCCGCGGGCTGTTCGGAGACGATGTCGCCGACATAGCGGAGCGAGCCGTTCTCGAGACCGAAGTTTCTCGGTTCGAACGACGCCGTGAATCCATGACGAATCGAGGCTCGCAGGAGCTCGACCGCGGCGGCCCCATACTGGGCGACGATGTCCCGCGCGGCGTTCGTTTGCAGATGCGCGTCGAGACGCGGTAGGTCGAGCTCGACGGTCCAGAGCCAGCACGCTCCGTCGCTTGCAGTTTGGGCCACCAGAACCGTCTCGCTCGCCAAGAGCTTTCCGAGCTGAGCGCATTCACGCGCACGGCGAACGAGGGCATTTCTTGCGCTCTCGTTGTCGGCGTAGCGCTCGCGTCGATGCGTTAGCGCGATACGACCGCTTGCCTTGTGCTCGAGAGCACCCTCTGCAGAAAAACCTTTTGCGAGGGTCCCCTGCAGTCCCAGTGAACGAATGACGGCGCGCGCGGTGTGGGCAGGCCAGACGAAGCCCGTAGGGACGTCGTCCGAAGGAAAAAATGGAGGTGCAACATCCGCGCGTCGATCGACCTCCGCCTCGCCCTCCGCTGAAGAAACAGGTTGCGCGTGGCCGCCGCGCACCGTGATGGGCGCGTCGCCTTCAGGCTCATCGAGAGGAGCGAGAACGCTCGCTTGAAGCTCGAGGACCGCCGCTGCAGCTGCGCTGCGAAGCTCTTGGTCCGCCTCAACGCTCGAGATCGCGTTCTCCACGATGAAGGCAGCCGCGGCCTCTTCGAGGAAAAGCTCCGCTGCACCTTCGGTGTCGATACGTTCGCTTGCGACTCGCGCGAGAAGCTCGCTCGCCGTGTCGGTTCGGCGAACGTCGACATGGAGTACGCCATCGTCCGCGCGCGACTGCAAGGAGCGCGTGACCATTCGGACCGCGGCCACGAACGTGTCGACGACTCCAATTCCATCGCTGGCAATGCCCTCGATCACCGGTACGTCCATCCGCCCGAGTGCAGCGAGAAGCGACACGGAGTCCATTGCGCCCGCGGCGTCTTGCTTGTTTGCCTGAATGACGAGCGGGATGGGTGCGCCGCGTTCACGCGCGACGCTGTCGTAGAGCTCCAGACCTTTTCTCGCCGAAGCGAACGCACTCTCCTGGCTCTCACAGACGTAGACGACGACATCGGCGGTCGAGAGGAGATGACGACGACGCGGCGTGAGCACGACTTGGCCCGGAACGCTGACGAGCTCGCAAATTAGCGGGAAGCCGCAAACCGAGCCGGCCATGATCTGCATCCAATCGAAGAAGAGCGTCCTTCCGCGCAGATCGGAAGGCGAGATGAGCTCGGTGCGCTGCGCAGCGAAGAGCATGCAGAGCTGACGGAGGTTCGTCGTCTTTCCCGCGTGCGCCACGCCGTCGTAGACGACACGTACGGCGATTCGTTGTTCGATTGGATCAAAGACTGGCATCGCGCGGCCCTCCATGACGACGTTCTTTCGCCCGCGCATTCAAGATGCGCGCGGGACCATGAATTCCCGTCGCCCCTGCGACGAACGTTTCGCCATCGCGAAAAGCGACGAGCGATGCAGGACCCGTGGGCGAAGAAAGCGTCAGCATCGCTTCGCGGTCCGTGAAGGCGCCAGTGACGTCCAGGGCGGACGCCGCCCATTTTCCGAGGCGCAACAGCTCTCTCGTCGAGGGAACATCGGACCCGAATGCGGCGATCGGCTCCGGGAACGCAAGCTGCGGAGTGCGAACGAAGGCTGCCCCCCACTCCCCTTCCCCATCGAAGAGAGTCGCGAGGATCGGAGAAAGTTTGGCGACCGCAGCCCAATGCTTCTTGGCTCCCAAGTTCGAGGCAACCTCGATCGACGAAAACGTGAATCGTGGATCGAATCCTCCGCGCCCATGCGCCCTGAATGCGTAGCGCGCGCCCCTACCGAGAAGCACCTCGAGACTCTCGAGGGCGTGCTGAAGGAGCGCTTGCCTGAATTCCTCGGCGGACAGCACGTTCTTCGCCACGAGGTACTCACCGAGTGGTCGACGGGCGTCCTTGCAAGCTTGAAAATGCGATCCCATGTCGGTCAGTGCGAGTCCCGTAGGGCTCGCGAGAAGCTCGGTGAGACGGCGCGCGAGTCCTTTCGCCGCGGCCCAGCAAATACGACCGCGTTCGATGAAAACTGCGCCCTTCTCACCGTCCGTCCCGTTCATTGCGATCTCCCCAGTCGCGAAGACTCCGAGCTCGTCGACGAGCGTGCAGAGCTCGAACGTGCTCTTCAGCTCACCTTCGCGGACTGCCATGAAGCCTCAGCGATCGGGTCCCACACGCTCGGCAACGTGCTTGAGCCAATCGCGAAACAGCGCGACGTTAGCATTGCCCGGTGCCATGCCGAGGAGTACGAGGTCGCGATCGCTGGGCACACGCGCGTACGCATGGACCCACCGCTGAGATACGACGAAGCTCTCGTCGACCGGTTCCTCGACGTCGTCGTCGCTAGGAGGCGCTGCGCAGAGCTGCGTCGCGGACACCGTCGCGAATTCGACGTTGTCTCGCTCACCCTCATCACGTACTTCCATTCCGAGTACGAGACCAGAGCGCGTGTCCATGCATGCGAGCGCGACGACGTCGGGTCGTTGCGCCAATTCTTCCTTGATCGTCGACGAGATGGCCATGAAACCTCCTGTGATCGTTTTGCGAGTGCGCTATTTTCTTCGCTAGTTGTCAGGCGACGCGATGAGCCTGCTTGTTCACGATCGTTCGGACGATCGCGATGTTCGAGGAGGAGCGATCTGCGGCGAGGTAGATGAACATCGTCGGCGAAAGAATCTTGATGAAGTGAATCTGGTCGCCGAGGGTGAGGATCATGTCTTCGAGATTCGTCTTGAGATTCAAGGCCTTCATGATCTTCAGCTTCTGCTTCACGAGCTCGCTGTTGTAGGCACTGGCGACAGCGAGGTCGAACTCGGGACGTAGCGACTTGATCGCGAGAGTCATTCCCGAGTCGATGTCGACGAGAGATGCGGCGATGAAGCCGGGAATCTCGGATGCGAAGAGATCGAACACTTCAGTGGTTTCGCTGGCCATATTTTTGCTCCTTCTTGGGTTTGGAAAAAACTATCTGTCCGTCTTCGATTTCGAATGCTGCGTCGTCAGGTGCGGCCCGGTTCTCGAGGAACAAGGCTTCAGGTGAACCAGGTCTTCTTCGGCTTCTTCAGCTCCTCGATGACGGCATCGAAGCGCGTGTTGAGCCCGTCGACTTTTTCGCGGGTCATCACCGTCACTCCCGTCACTTCGTCGAATGCACTCGACGAATTCTTCACGAGCGTCGCGAGGGCAGCTTCGACGCGGGTGAACGTCGCTTTAGTGCTCGTATCGATTTGATCGAGACGCTTCGCCATTGCCATGATCATCTCCACACTCGCTTCCACGCGCGAATCCAGTCCGGATGCGACTTCGGAGAGCTGCGTGATCTTCGCGCGGAGGTCCGCGGTCTTGGCTTCGCCCGCCTTCGTTTCCACGGACAGCAAGTCGACGCTCTTCTTCAGTGCGGCAATCGGCTCGCGATGAGCGCGAGTTTGTGCTTCCGCGGCGCGGATCGACTCCTGAAGAGTCTTCTCGGAGCCGGCGAATCTCTCTTCCATTCTCGCGAGTCGCTGCTCGAGCTTTTCTTCGATTCGCTGCTCGATGCGTGCAACGCGCTCTTCGACGCGAGCGACGCTCGCTTCGCTATTTTCCGACGCGCGCTCGTCGAACTTCGTCGTCAGGTCGTCGACGTGAGCTCGCACGGTGTCACGCATCACGTCTCGAAGCGCGGAGAGAAGCGGATGGCCCCCTTCGCTCGGCTTCTCGTTAGAAGCGAGTCCGTCGGATGAATGTGCGCTTTCAGCTTCCTTGGGTTGACTCATCGAAGTGAACACCTCAGTGACAATGGTCTCGATCGTTTCGACGACGCCGCGACCGTTCGTTGCAGACGCGACGACATGGGGGAGTTTTTCGGCGTGCAGGCCACGGACGACCTCGTCCGACGAGAGTGCATCAGGAAGATCGCTCTTGTTCACTTGCAAGACGACGGGGACGCGGCGCGCACTCTGCTCTTGAAGCTTGCGCACGATCTCGAATGACTCGCGATTGCGCGCCTGCGCCGATGGATGCGCGTCCACGACCAACACGACTCCATCCGCGCGACGGAGGAGATTCGCGATCGCCTCGCCTTTGGCCGCTTCGCGCGTCGACATCACCTCGACGAACACCGTGCAGTCTCTAAATGAATGTGCGTCCGTCGGACGGAATGGAAAACCTAGCGTATCGAGTACGTCAGAGCGCGTTGCTTCAATGCTTCCAAAGCGCGCGTCCTGCCCCATCTCGCCGATGCGGTCGAAGTTCGTCTTCTTCCCGCTAGAGTCGGGACCGACGTAGGCGATCTTGGCTTCGATGCGCCGCTCTCTCACGTTCAGCTCCGCCATCTTTGCGTTTGCGCTCCCCCCCGGCGAAACTTGCCGTTCGGCTTCACTGCCGATGATGAGATAGAGAGCAATCGATGTACCAACCGCGCTTTCTCGAAGATCGCGCGCGCTTCCTGTTTTCGAGTCGTTTCTCGTCTCGGATCTGGACGTTTACGCATCCGGGATCTGGACGAATTCACGCGCGTCCATGCCATGGACTCGCAATATTCGACAACACTTACATGCGCGCCGCAGGTCGCTATTCGCGAATCACACGTACGAAGTGTCGTTGAAGCGATCGCGACGCGCGCCTCTCCTTTCGATTCGAGCGCGTGGCACGTTCGCTGCAATTCTGTTTCGACGTGGGAGCGAAAGACAAAGGCGAGTCGCCTTCTCAAAGCGCGCCCCGGTGATCACGTCGAGGCGGTGAACGACGGCGAGTCTGCGCTAGCGATCCTTCGTGAGTACGGCGTCGACGTCCTCATCGCGGACATTCGCATGCCTGGAATGAGTGGCATCGAGCTCGTCCTGAAGGCGCGATCTATTTATCCGGATCTTCCAGTCATCGTGATGACCGCATTTCAATCCGCAGACGTCGAGCGTCTCAACGGCTCGGCGTTCACTGGATTTCTCGAGAAGCCGTTCGAGTTCGAGATCCTCCGCGCCATGGTCGAAGAAGCGCTCGCTCCCAAAGACGTCGGCTTCTCGGGTGCGATCTCGGTGCAAACCTTGCCCGACGTCGTCCAGCTCTACGTGCTGTCGAGCACCACCGGAGCGCTCACGATTCGCCATCGGGGCGAAGACGGCGTCGTCTACTTCGCTCAGGGATCGATTCTCCACGCGGCCACTTCATCGCAACGAGGCGACGACGCCTTTTACGAAATCATGATGTGGAGCGGGGGCGAGTTCTCGATGCGACTCGGCTCGATGGCACCCGAGCAGTCGGTGACGTCGAACTGGCAGGAGCTCTTGATGGAGAGCGTGCGGCGCATCGACGAGTCACGACGCGGGGATGCGCCGCCGTCGACGGGCGCCGGGTGGACGCTTGCGCCTCCCCCTTCCAACGACGACGTCGATTTCGCCATCGACTTCGCAATGGGCGACCTTCCTCCCAAAGACCTCGTTGCTCCCGCTGCCGTTTCTGACTCTCAACTCACAACAACAAATAAGAAGGAGATCACCATGAACATCAAAGAAAGCCTCGGCAAACTCAACCAGATCGACGGATTCGTTGGTGCGGCGCTCGTCGACTCGGAGAGCGGCATGCTCCTCGGTCAAGAAGGCGGCGGCAACATCAACCTCGAGGTCGCAGCTGCAGGCAACACCGAAGTCGTGCGTGCGAAGCGCAAGACGATGAACAACCTCGGCCTGAAAGAGGGGATCGAAGACATCCTCATTACTCTCACGAAGCAGTATCACCTCATCCGTCCACTACGCGGACGCCCGACGCTCTTCTTTTACGTCGCACTCGATCGCTCGCGCGCGAATCTCGCCATGGCGCGCATTGGCCTTGCCGACGTCGAGAAAGATCTGCAAGTCTGAGCTAGTCGCGCCGCGTCCCCGCGAGAGGCCACAATGATCGCAAAGTCTGCCATTTTCGCGCTCGCCAAGGCCCTCGAGGGGATTCCGATCCTCAGCACGTTGAGTGGAAGTCCTGCCGCCCGTGCAGGACTTCGCTACGGCGACATCTTGATTTCGGTGAACGGCGTTCGAACGCGCACCTATCTCGACTACATCGCGGCGAAGGAGCTTCGCAGCGACGGAATGGAGATCGTCGTGTTTCGCTCGGGATCAGAGAGCACGAAGACACTCATCTACGATCGAAGCGCACCGCCTCCGGACAAGGCAGCACTCCTCGCGGAGATCGTCACGTTGCGCATCACGCCCGACGCGTTCGAGGGCGAAAATGGTGGGGGCTCGACACCGCTCTCTTGATCTCACCCCGATCATTTACGAGCCTCTTCGTATGACCTC
>JAHFDV010000692.1 GCA_023248815.1 Myxococcales bacterium | reverse complement strand
AATCTTGCGACCGAATGCCTTGATGCGCGTCTCGATCTCTTCGCGCGTGAGCGCGGTCGTGCGAACTTCTGGCACCTCGATCGAGTCGACATCGACATCGTGAAAGGAGTGCCCGTACACGACGAAGAACGCATAACCGTTGGCGCATTCTTCCATCGTTGCCACCAGGGGCTCACGCAATCCGTGCTGCTCCGCGAACACCTTTGCAGCTTCGCGCGCCTTCGCGGAGGGCTTCACCGCGAGGACGAAAGACATCTGCACCATCCCATCGCCTTGGCGATCGCCGTAGGCTTTCATGGCGCCTCCAGCTGTTCGAGGATGGGGTTCAAGTAGTCGGGCGCGCGCTCGACGACACCAGCAAAGCCTTTGCCGCCCGTGCGCGTGCGTTTCACGTCGGCGAAAGCGCCCTTCGTGATCGCGTCCCAGAGGCCATCCTTGGCGACCGTTTCCAGGAGCTCGCGCGCCTCCTCGAGCACCGTCTTCGCGCGCTGTTCGATGAAGCCGCCTTTTTTGAACTCGATCTCGTTGCCGAGATCCTTGGTCGCCGAAAAGACGTACTTCGTGGCTTTGATCGAAAGGTAGCGATCCATGAGCATCGGGTTGTGGACGGCCTCGCTGAACATCCCGAGGAGCTCGATGGATTGATGCGTGGTCGATCCGACGAAGCTGAACATCGCGTCGTGGACGTGCGCGAAGAAAATATCGCCCGTCTTGTGCTTCGTCGGCGGCATCCATTTGATGGGATGCGTCGGAAAGATCTGGCGGATGAGCTGCGCCTGCGCAAGCTCGAGCAAGAAGCTGTTTTCGATCCACGGATCGATTTCGTACGCGTGGCCGAGCCCCATGAGCTCGGGCGGCAATCCCGCGCGATAAGCAAAGGCTTCGTTGATGAACTGACTCGCGAGAACGGTGTGCGCCTTTTCGACCGCGTCGGCAGTCGTCAGATAATTGTCTTCGCCGGTATTGATGATGATGCCCGCACGCGCGATGAGCCTCCGCGCGAGATACTGGTCGACGAAGTTTCGACACATGTTGATGTCGCGGAAAAGGATTCCGTACATCGCGTCGTTTAGAAGCATGTCGAGCCCTTCGACGGCGCCCATCCACGCAATCTCCGCCATGCAAAGGCCAGAAGAGTAGTTGGTTTGCTGGATGTATCGGTTCTGCTCGCGCGCCGCTTCGTTCGTGGCGTTGCGAATGATGCGGAAGTTCTCTTGCGTCGCGAACGTGCCGCCGTAGCCCTCGGTCGTCGCGCCGTGGGGCACGTAGTCGAGAAGCGATTGCGCGGTCGCACGAATGACGGCGACGATGTCTGCTCCCGCGAATCCGGCAGCTTTTGCCTGCAACGCGTCGTCGTAGATGTTGCCCGTGGCGACGATGACGTATTTGTGAGGCGCGGGGCCCGAAGGAAGCTCGCGTTTCAGATCGTCACGGGTCGTGCGCGACGTATCGATGCGTTTGAAGGCTTCCGCAGTCGCTTTTTCCAAAGCCACGCGCGCGGCGTTCGCATCTGCTCCTTTGCCGATGTCTTCGAAGACTTTGCCGAAGGCGAGACGCTCGCCGGCCTCCTGCACGTCGCTTGCGCCGTCGAGAAGCGCGCGACCGAGATACAAGCTGATGCCGCGGTCGAGTCCTTTCGCCGCGTGACAACGTTCGACCGCGAGATTGACGAGCGGCGCGCCTTCCGTGTCGATGCCGTCGACGCCGTACGCCCGTAGGACAGTGCGCTCGACACCTACGCTCGTGTGGCGATCGATATAGCTCTGCACGTCTTCGGAGACGGCTTTTGCGAGCTCGCGGCAACGAGCGACGACGCTCTCATCGATGGGAAGGGAAGCCATGGCGACAGCATAGCAAGCCCCGCAGGATTTTGGCTCGCGGCCGAGAGCACGCGGAGCACACTCGCGTCGCGACGCGTCAGGCTTCGCGAAGAACGCGCATCACGTTGTCGCGCAGAAGCTTGCGAATCGTGCGTTCGGAGACGCCCGCCGACATGAGGGCGTCGGTGAGGAGCGGCAAGCCCGTCGGGTCCGCGAGCTCGCGCGTAGGAACGACGAAGCCATCCCAATCGCTTCCGAGCGCCGGAACGTCTTCTCCGACGACGTCGATGATGTGCTTCAAATGCCGCACGACGGGCTCGAGGCCGTCTCCACCGAGATAGCGCGGAACGAAGATCACGCCGACGACGCCACCCTTGTCGGCCACGGCGCGAAGCTGAGCATCGTCGATGTTGCGCCAGTGCTCGAAGGCGCCGAGTACGCCCGTGTGGCTGACGATTGGCGGCCTCTCGGCCATGGCGCAGACGTCCATGAAGCCCTTTTTGTTGATGTGCGAGAGATCGACGAGCACGCCGAGCGACTCGCAACGTTCGACGAGTGCTTGCCCGAAGCGTGTAAGTCCGTCTCCCGATTTCATCCCGCGTCCCATCGCTGGGATACCCGCTTCGTTCGAAGAGAAATGCAACAGGCCGAGGTAGCGAACCCCACGCCGTGCAAAAGCTTCGATCCGTGAGACGTCGCCTTCGAGCGCGTGCGCCCCT
>JAHFDV010000274.1 GCA_023248815.1 Myxococcales bacterium | reverse complement strand
CAGCTTCAAAAACGTTTCGAGGCCTCGCATCTTTCACCCGCGCCCCACGATTTCGCGAAGTAGCGCGGCAGGTCTCTCCGGACCAGTGCGTGCAGGCGCCGCGTTCGTGACATCGGCGGCGCATTTCCGGCGCAGCTTCACCTACATCTCGGCGAGCGCACCCGCGCGAGGACATGCACGCGAGCGCACCCGCGTGAGGACATGCAGATGCGTCGCGTCGCCCTGTTTCGCGACCACGCGCGGGAAAGCAGCTCGAGCCGTCGCCCGGCGAACGGCCGCGCCCGCTCCGAGAACGGGCCGTTACTTGAGGATGCCGGCGAGCTTCGCGATGGTCGCCCCAGCGAGTGCCACCACGATGAACACGGCGATGAAGAAGAGCACGTTGCGCTCGGGACGCGGTGCGCTAGGCGCAACGACGATGGGCGTCGAGTCTGGCGCCTTCTTGACGACGACCGCCGGCTCGGGCGCGGGTGCGCCAGTGCGAGCCGCTTCTTGACGCGCCAGCTCAGACTTCGATTCGCGGATCTTCTCTTCGATGGCCGCCATGGGCTGAATGACGGTGGGCATCTCTTCCGGCTCGGAGAGTTGTTTGGCTGCCGCTTGCTCTTGGGCCTTGGGCGCAGCGAACACTTCGTCGAGCGCAGCAGGCTTCGGTGCCTCTTCGACCTTTGGCGCGGCGGCAATGGGCGCAGGTGCGGCGGCAATTGGAGCGGGCGCTGCGGCGACAGGCACGGGTGCGGGCGACGCGACAGGAGCCGCTTTTGGAGTCGTCACGCCAGGTGACGCCGCGGCCACCGGGGCGCGAGCCGCTCCGGACGCGGGACTTGCTGCGGAAGAAGCTGCGGCCGAGGAGCTCACCGGCGAAGCGCCGTGGAGTCCGCGCCAGTCGGCGTACGAGACTTTGCGCGACTCGACCTTCGTGAGCAACGACTCGAGCTTCTTGACCTGTTCGCTACCTTGGGGCGCCATGTTCTTGCGAGATTACGCGTGTCGACATCACATTGGCAAGCGCGTTACTGCCGCACTAATTGGCAAGCCGGTTACCGCCGCGCCCAACCGACTCGCGCGCCCGACCTCAATCTCGGACTTGCTGCGCGAGGTAGTTCACGTCGCCGAGCTGACGAACGAGCTCGAGCTGCGACTCGAGCCAATCGACGTGCTCTTCTTCACTGCGAAGAATCTTGACGACGAGGTCTTCGGAACCGTGATCGCCGATCTCGCGGCAGAGCTTCGCCGCACGATTGAGAAGGGGCAATGCAACGAGCTCGGCGTTGAGGTCTGCTTTGAGAATCTCGACCGGCGTCTGGCCGATCTCGACCTTGCCGAGGCGCTGCACGTTGGGGAGGCCGTCGAGGTAGAGAATGCGCTCGATGAGCTCGTCTGCATGCTTCATCTCGTCGATCGACTCGTGCTTGATCTTCGCAGCGAGGCGGTCGTAGCCCCAGTTCTTGCACATCTTCGCATGCAAAAAGTACTGGTTGATGGTGGTGAGCTCTCCCGTGAGGATCTCGTTCAGAACCGCAATGACCGTCGCTTCACCCTTCATGACTGACTCCTTGATTCTCTTGTCGCGTCCATAAAACTTTTACCGCTCTCGAGCCCCACCCCGAGCGGCATCACGTCGGATGGAACGTGGTGGCAACCGCGAAAAGAAGCCAGAGAAAAGGGCTTTCATCAAAGTGTTTTAGCGAAAGTGATTGTCATGATCCCTCGAGGATCAGCTGCTGTCATGGCCTTGGAGTCACGTCGAACAAGACTCGAGCGTCGAACCCCTCGCGACCGACGCGTTCGGACGCGAGGACACGAACGCTGAGGCAGCGGCACGGATCTTTGAAGAGGAGGCCGAACGTCGCGCGCAAAAGCTCTTCGTTTTGGAGGTCGTAGTCGAGCCCGCCCGTCGTAGTCAGAAAACCGATCGGCATGCGAACGTCTGCACCGACCGTCGCGGCTTCGCGACGCACGAAGGTCGGCGACGCCGTCGAGAGATCCGAGAGGAGCCGTACGCCGTCGAGGAACGTTCCGCGCTTCACCTGCCCCGAGAAGATCACGGAGAGCCCATCGCGTTTTCCGAGACGTGCACGCCCGTCGACATAGGCGCTCGTTTCGCTGGCCGCGTATTCGACGCGTGCTCCGGCAGCCTCGAAGTTGAGCGACGTCTTGGCAGACACGAGAAGCTCTTGGTGCTCGCGGATCCCGTGCGCGCCGACGCTCGTCTCGAACGAGAATCCGGTGCGGGCCCCCCACTTTCCAAGATCGGAGCGCGTGCCGCCGACGGCTGTCCAATGCGCGCCGCTGGCGAGCTCGTAGCCGCGACCGAAGCCGAGGTCGTCACTTCCACTCGAGCCGAGCACGGAAGCCGAAACGAAGGGCTCGATGCGATGCCGCACTCGTTCACCGCTGCGCGTTCCTTCTCCGCGCGTCGCATAGCTTCGTTCGAGCGGTAGTGTTGCTTCTGCGCGCACGACTCCCAAGGCCGATACGGAGGCCTCTTCATCGCCCGAAAGCGTCGACAAATACCCACGCTCCGAGAAGTCCAAGCGCACCGCACCGATGCGCGCACTCCGAGAAGAATGGAGCTCCGAAACGAAGAGCGCGCGCGCCGTGTCCGCATCGCGCATGACACCGCCCTGAGCGCGAAAGTCGACGAGCGAGCTGCGCGTCGGACTTGCGCTGAAGGCGATTCCAGCGATGGGACCTGCCGTCTCGAGCGCAGTGCTCGTTCCACGATTGCCGATGCTCGTCGCGCCAACGGAGACTTCGAAAGGCCCCCCGGTCGAGCCTTCGACGAAGGAGCGCTCTTTGCGCAGTGCCGCAACACCGAGATCAGAGACGGCGTCGACCATTCGCTGCCCCCGGACGGTGTCGATGTTCCAGCGGAGGCGCTCATCGAGCGCGCCACGCGAGTCGAGCAAGGCGCCATCGCGCCGGAGCCTGTCCCAAACGAAGTGCGTGTCGGTGCCATGCGTACGCAAGTCGGCTTCGGTGCGCACGCCGCCTTCGACGTAGCCCCCTGCGCGCAGCTCGAGTCCGACGGCTTCATCCGAGAGCTCGGCTTTTGCGGGGGCCGCGAGCGGTAGATGCACGCCGCCGCCGATATAGAAGCCGTCACCACCGCGCCACGCCAGATCCGGAGGCAAGAGACCGAGACGTGCTCGTGAACGTAGCCAAAACGCCGGCAGCCACATCACGGGCACTCCGAAGAGCTCGAGTGAGGGACGAAATAGAATCAGATCGCCCGGAGGCGCGACGATCGCGTCGTGGAAGTGAACGGCGAGCGGTGTACCGAGACAGGGGCAGAACGAGAGCGTTCCCTCCCCCGCAACCTCGACACCATGCGGCGTCGTCTTCATCGTAAGAGACTGACTCCGAAAGAAGAACGGCGGGCTTTCCGCCTTTACGTCCCCCGAGAGCTCGACCTCCTTCCCTTTTGGATCGAGCGTCACGCGCGAGGCCTCCGCTTCGAGCGGCAACTGCGCGAAGGCTCTCTTCGACACCACGCCCGACGCCGCCATCGCGCACGCGAGCGCGATGCGACGTGCGACTCGTCTCGGGCGGACGGCTCTACTCGCCCGGCTTCGCGTCACTCGGAGAGTCTTCGCCTGGCGGTGTCAGCGGCGCAGCGGGCAAGTAGCTTCCGCTCGGGAAGTCGACCTGCAGCGTGGGCTGACCATTGTCGTCGTTCACGACTTTCCAAGTAGGCGTGGAAGATGCACGCAATTTAATGCGCAAAATGACGTCTTTTCCTTGGGTCGCGAGCTGAGCGCGTTCGACCGGCGTGTTGAAGTGGACCGTCACGAGAGGGTTGCGATTGTTACGCTTGAGGATGCGCGCGCCTTTCAGCACGTAGTCGACCTCCATCCCCTTCTCGCTCTTCTTCTCGACGACCGAGACGGTCTTCGTCAGCTCGACGAAGATTCGCGAGCCGCCGCCATCGGTAGCTTCGTATCCGGGATACGTGACGACCGGGAACTCGGAGACGGGTGGCTTCGCTTTTGCGCCAGCCTTCGATCCCAAGAAAAGCATGATGGCGGCGAGTAACGACGGGACGTGCATCACTCCAAATTGAAGCACACCTCCTCCGCTCCTCCAAACTTCCTCGCGAGCACTTCAGGAAGTGCGGGATGACCCCAGGATTCGCAGGTATTGGTCGCGAACGTCTTTCCGAAGTTGGCCGATGACCGCGAAAAACGTCCCCTCGTCCGCCGTGTCGGGAACGCCGAGACGCGCCAGCGCTGCGATCGGTGCGCGTCCCCTTTCGACGACCGGCCCGCGCGAGCGTGACGTGCCGAGACGAAGCATGCGCTCGATGAGGCGATAGCGACGAAAGGCGTCGGAGAAGAGGTCGTGTGCGTGAGCGTCGAGATTGCCGGTCACGAGAAGCGCATCGAGCGCCGCCTCCGTTTCTACAGAACGCACGCGCTCATCTTGCCCGTGAACCATCTGCAGATACTGCGTGGCAAATTCGATGTCGACGAGCCCGCCATAGCCGAGCTTCAAGTCGAAGCGGTTCGGCGCTTGGTCGAGCGAAAGCTCTCTTTCCATTCGCGCGCGGATTCGGGCGATCTCTTCTCCCGCGGGGGCCGGCCGCAAGTAAGCGACTTCTTCCATCAGGCGTTTCGTTCGATCCCGCAGCTCGGAGTGTCCAGCGATCGGGCGCCCCTTGATGAGCGCTTGGCGTTCCCAAGGCTCGGAGCGCATGTGGTGCTCGACGAATCCCGCGAACGAAACCACGAGAAGGCCCTGAGCACCGGATGGACGAAGACGCGTGTCGAGCTCGTATCCGGGGCCGTCGCCGTGGGCGATCGAGAGGAGTCGAAGCGTGCGTTGTGCCGCGCGTGAGCACTTCTCATCCCAAGACTCACCACCATCGTGGAGAAAGAAGAGATCGAGATCGGAACCATAACTGAGCTCGTTTCCTCCGAGCTTGCCCATTCCGACGACGACCATGGGCACTTCGATTCCGAGCGCTTTACGAGCATGTTCGAGCGCGGCTGCGACCTGCGTCTCCGCGAGCTCCGTCAGGCGCCGCGACGACGTTCTGGCGTCGACCGTGCCAGCGAGATCGTCTTCGGCAATGCGGAGGACATCGCGCGAGCGCGTGCGTCTCAGCGCGCCGATGAACGCTTCCACGTCCGTTGGGTCTACCAACGCGACCTCTTCGTCGAGAAGCTCCTGCGCGCTGGGAGCCGACGTCGTCGCGCCAAAAAGGTCTCCGAGAAGCAGCGGCCTCGCAACGAGCGCGTCCGAAAGAAACGGGCTTGCGCCGAGCAGCCGCAACACTTTGTCGAGCGCCGCGAGGTCCGAATTGAACGAGAAAAGTACCGGTGAAGGATCAGAGAAGCGTGCAAACAGGCGGCATACGCTGAGGGCACATCGCTCTGGTTCGGGCGCACCGAGGATTCCCGCCGTGAAAATCTCCGCAACCTTCGGATAGTGCGCGCGCGTGTCGACGCCGAGCGGCGCATTGGGACGAGACGAAAGTGTCAAGAGGTGCCGCGGAAGGTCGCTCTCGCCCACCGTACCCAAGAGCTCCCGCACCCGCGCTTCGTCGTCGGCGTCCAAGGCTTCCCACAAGGCCAGAAATGGCGTCGCCGCGCGCGGAGCTTCTTCGAAGAGATTCTGCTGATAGAGCGCATGCACTTGGCGGCGCACTTCTTCGAGCGCGGTCTCGAAGGCTTCCCAGCTCGTGAACCCAGTCGCGAAGCTGAGCGCGTCTTGCAATGGCATCGTCGTCGGCAGCGCATGCGTAGGACGGCCGACGGCAAATTGGATCGCGTGCTCGGCGCGCCGAAGGAATCGGTATCCCGCGGCGAGCGTCGTTGCCTCCTGGAGCGTGACGAGACCACGTGCGGCCAGAAGGTCGAGGAGGTCCCATGTGTTGGCGACGCGTAGCGAGGAGTCTTTTCCTCCCCAGATGAGCGCGAGCGACTGCGCGAAGAACTCGACCTCGCGAATACCTCCTTTTCCGAGCTTGATATTGCGTTCACCGCCATCTGCCGTGAGTCGCGAGCGCAAGAGCAACTCGGCAAGCTCGGTAGACAGCGAAGGGACGACGGCCTTTCTCCAGACGAAAGGTGAGATCGCCTGCAGCGCAGATGCGCCGAAAGCGAGATCGCCGGCGACGGTTCGCGCTCGCAGAAGCGCAGCGCGTTCCCAAGTGCGTCCCCACGTCTCGTAGTAGCTCTCCATCGCCGCGATCGAATTCACGAGCGGCCCGCGAGTGCCTTCGGGACGAAGCCGGAGGTCGACGCGGAACACGATTCCGTCCTCTGTCGCCTCTTCGAGCGAGAGCACCATGCGCTGAACCACCCGCGTGAAGTACTCGTGAGGGGTCGTCTGTTTGGACTTCGCGCACGCGCCTTCGTCCGTGTCGTAAACCGGAATGAGATCGACATCGCTTCCAACATTCAACTCCCACCCGCCGAGCTTTCCCATTCCCCAGATCGCGCACGCGATACGCTGTCCCGCAGGATCGAGAGGGGCGCCGAATCTCTCGTCAGCCCATGCACAAGCCTCTTCGAGCGCGCGAACGATGACGACCGAGGCGAGATCCGAGACCTCGCGCGAGGTCTCCCGAACGTCGGCGCGGCCGAGGTCTCCGAGTCCCAATTCTCGGGACGCGATGCGCGCCTTTTCCGTCAGGGCGAAGCGTCGAAGGGCGCGTTTGAACGCCTCCAGCGTGCCGCCTGCGCCGCGTGGCGCAAGCTCGAGAAGTTTTTCGTAGGTACGAGGACCCGGCGAGATATCGACTTCGGGCACGAGTCCGCGCGCGAGGAGCTCGTCATGCAAACTGGGAAAAGCTCGCCCGAGCAGGGTGAAGTCTTCCGTATCCATTTTCGGTCAGTGCGTCGCCCAGAACGGAAAGAGCCGGATCGCCGACCACAGGAACAGAGCGTGTCCCAGGACGATGAAGAAGAGCCGCCCTCCTCCGAATCGCTGCGCGAGGCCCGAAAAGATCGTCGAGAGCCCGAACAGTACGACGAGCACGGGATTCAACATCGGTCCCACCCGCAACGACCACATCGAAGGAACCAGAGCGACGAGCGCGACGAGAATACCTGCAAGATACCCGCGTCTCGAACCGATGAGCTCCGAGAAGAGCGAAGTGACGAGCCCCCGAAACACGAGCTCATAAACGAGCGCGTATGCGATGAGCGTCATCGTCGAGGCTAGCGTCGCGCGGCGAAGCGCTCCCGGATCGCCGAGCTGAAGATAGAGGCGTGCGAGCAGGATTCCCCGATCGCTGTTGGGCGCGAAAAGAAGCTGCGCGACGAGGGTTCCCATGCCGTAGGTGAGCGCGGCGAGCAGAATGCCTTTGGTCGGATCCCCCATTCGCGGAGCGAGCCACTCTTGAAGAACACCGTCGCGATGGGCGCGCACCGCTGCGAAGATCGCGAGCGGAGTCGGCGCGAGCAAGATGAGCGCGATCGTCAGCGGAGATCCTGCGCGCTCCGGCACGAAGGCGAAGTAGTTCGCGGCAGCGGTGACGAGCCACGCGACGAAGATGAGGAGCCCGTTGACCATTGCCGCTGTCTTCTACTGGCGTTTTCGGCGGAGACGCAAGAGCGTGAGCACGGACAGCACGGTCATCCCGAACGCCGCCCCGCTTCCGGGACCTGACGAAGAGCTGTTGCACGCGCCCCCACCACCGAGAGCCCCTTCGTTCGATTCCGCAATCGGATCGAAATCGGAGTCCCCACCATCGGACCTGCCGGTCGTCCCGGAGTCGCGAAGGTTCGCATCGCTCGCGCCATCCG
>JAHFDV010000273.1 GCA_023248815.1 Myxococcales bacterium | reverse complement strand
CTGCGGCTTCCTGGATCTCACTTCGCTCTTGGAGAAGATGAATGAGCGTCCGCGTCTGACCGATGTTCTTGAAATACGCAGCCACCATCGGGTCGAGCGTCTGTTCGACGAGACGCTTGATGTCACCGAAACGTTGGATGACGAGCGGAGCTTTTCGGTAGTCGATGTGGACGACCACCGAGAGCGGGAGTGAAGGCTCGAACGCGTCCTTCGTGATGAGCAACACTTCGGCGAGATTTTCGTCGTAGCGGTGCGAGCCGACGACGCGGCGATCCCACTTCAAAATGAAGTTCGTCGTCGGGACCATGATGACCTTTCCGGCGTACGTGTTGAACGCGTATTTGCCCGGCATGAGCGGCTCGTTCCAAACACCGCGCGAGCCCTTTTCGAAAAGCTCGCCGTGCTTGTAGCTATCGCCGGAGACGTCCCGGCTCATCGCACCCGTGTACGAGACCACCACGCCGACCGTGCCGACCTCGACGACCGTCTTCGGCACCGCCTCGATCGTCGCAAAGAGTCGGTTCACGTAGTACGTGCCCTCGACCATCACCTGCAGCTGACGTCCGCGCTTACCGCCGGCCATGAGGAACCGCTCCGGATCCTGGAAGTTGTTGTGATAGGTCGCGACCTGCGTGTCGTCTTCGCCCACGACCGGCGCGATGATTTCGCCCTGCGCGAGCGAAGGACCATCGTGAACCGTGACGATCCCGATGATGTCGTCGCTACCTTTGATGACGATCGGCTCGAAACCTCGACGTTGATGAATGACGTTCGCCATCTGCTTGAAGGTCGTCTCTTCGTTCTTCGCGAGCGGATGAAAGAGCACGTCTTCCTCCGTGATCACGACGAACTGAGCGAGGTTGATCGCATACGTGCCTTCACGAAGAATCGCGCGCTGTGGACCGCGCTGACCGCCGTCGTTCAAGAACGCACGAACGTCTTGAAAGTCCGTCGCGCGAAGGTTCGAAGCGAGCGTCTGCATCGGCTTCAGCTCCGCGCCGTCGCGTGCGAACAAGTAGCCGATCTTGCCCTGCCCGATCGTGACGAGAGGGACCTTGTGCACTCGGTACTGGAACGGCATCAAGAAATGCAAACCACCGCGCAAGAGTTCGGGCAGAAAGCCCGCTTCGCTTCCGAGAGCAATGAGACCGCGTTCGAGTGAGCCGGTGCCGCTCCAACGTTTCTCGACGAGCCCGGCGCGCTCGTTGGGAATGTAGCGAACGCCTAGCAGCATGTAGAAGAGACCCGCGCACGCCGCGATGAGAATGGTGACGATGAGAATTGGGATCATTGAAACTCCCCTTTCATGCCGCACAACTTTGGGACCCCTGGCTCTTCTACAAGGGCAAATCGGATGAATCGGTGGCACGCGAGATGCGCGATCCCCCGTTGAAACGGGCATGTTTTATGCGCCTCGGTCTCTTACGCGGCACGCCTTATGCGCATCGCCACATGCGAGCGCTCGCATGTTCCATGCGTCCTACACGAATTCGCGCGCGGCGAGATTTCGCGACAGGACTGGATTTCAGTGCGGCGCGATTCGCTTCGTTTTCCTGGAAACGCGCTTGGTCGACGTCTTCGAGTCAGCCGTCACCGGCGCGGTCGTGGATTCAGTCGAGCGCGCTTCCGCCTTCGGTCGTTCACGCGCTTCGAGCTCTTCGAGCGTGCGTGGCCATTCGTCTTTTAGGAGTCGCGAGAGGGAGCGATCGGCAAGGAGCTTGCCGCCGGTTTGACACCGCGCGCAGTAGTTCGACTCGTTCGATGCGTAGCGAATGCGTTGCACTTTGCTTCTGCAGCGCGGACATGGCTGGCCGTATTTTCCGTGCACGGCCATCTCCGGTCGAAACGCCGTCACTTTCTCTGGAAACTTTTCACCGGTGTCTCGAAGCAAGAGCTCCTTCCAACTCTCGAGCGTCTTCTTCGTGGCGGTGAACAGGAGGTCGAGCTCGGCGTCCGAGAGATCTTTCGTTCGTTTCGTCGGCGAGAGCTGAGCATCGAAGAGGATCTCGTCCGAGTACGCGTTGCCGACGCCGCTCAAAATACGGGGATCAGTGAGCGCTCGTTTCAACGTGCGATTCTCGAGGCGCATGCGCGCTCGAAACTCTTCCTTGGTTGCCGTAAACAGTTCGAGACCGCCCGGATCGATTCGTTCGAGTCCTTCTTCTCCACGGAGCAAGTGAATCGACGCGCGCTTCTGAGTGCTGGCCTCCGTGAGAATCAGCGTCGCCTTCGCAAAGTCGAACGCGGCCAGACCGAGCTTCCCCGGAATCTTCACGCCGGGTTCGCCGAGGCGAAAGCGTCCCGAGATCATCAGGTGCACGACGAGCATCAGCTCCTCTTCGAGCTCGAAAACGATGCGCTTTCCAAGCCGTCTGAAACCCAGCACGCCCTTTCCATGGGCCTCCGAAATAGGTGGGTCGAACGTCCGAACGACGAATGGGCTCGCGAGCCGCACGCGTTCGAGCTTCTCTCCGACGAAGCGACGTCGCAGGTGGTCGACGTACATTTCGACATCGGGATACTCGGGCACGCGTCCCCATTATTACGCGCAAGAACGTGACAATCCAGTGACGGTGGGCGTCTGCGGGGGACACGCCCATTTTTGAAAACATTCGTTCGAAAGAGGATTAGCTTCCGCCTATGCAACGAACCGTCCTCCTCGCAGGTGCCAATGGCCTCGTTGGAAAAGCGCTGCTGTCCGATCTGCTGAACGACCCGCGTGTGAAGAAGGTCTACTCGCTCGTGCGGCGTCAGACGGGAATCACCGCCGACAAGCTCGAGGAGCGCGTCGTCAACTTCGATCGCCTGAAAGACGTGGAGCTTCCGGAAATCGACGACGTGTACTGCGCTCTCGGAACGACGATGAAGGTCGCGGGCACGGAGGAGGCATTCCGGCGCGTCGACTTCACGTATCCGATCGAACTCGGCAAGCGCGGCAAAGAGCTCGGCGCGAAGCGTTACATTCTCGTCAGCTCGATCGGCGCGAGCGCGAAGTCGAAGGTGTTCTACAGCCGCGTCAAAGGCGAAACGGAAGACGCGATTGCGGGCCTCGGCTTCGAGAGTGTCTTCTTCTTCCGCCCTTCCCTTCTCGTCGGAGAGCGCGCCGAGGGACGCACGGGCGAAAGCGTCGGCAAGGTCGTGTCGACGCTTCTCCAACCTTTCCTCAAAGGTTCATTGAAGCGTTATCGCGCAATCGAGAGCACGACGGTCGCACGCGCGATGGTTCGCGCCGCAGCTTCGACACGCACGGGCACGGTCGTCCTAGAATCGGACGAAATCGAGCGCCTCGGTACCGAAGCGCCCTGACGTCGCCCGTAACGGTCGGCTTACTTCTTCTTTTTTCCCTGGGGCTTCGAGCTGTGCTGCTTCGTTTCGAGGTGAACCTCGAGAAACCAGAGCTGCTTGTCGACGGCGCGTGAGATGCCAGTGAAGAGGTCGGCCGTGTCTTTGTCGCCGATGTCGTCCGCGCGATCGATCGCGCCGCGGATGTTCTTTCCATAGCTGGCGAGGTGATCGGCAACGGCGGCCACGAGCTCGAGCCCGATGAACGACTTTTCGGAGAGCGCGCGAATCTTCGCGTGCTTGGCGACGCGCTCCAAGTTGCCGTCCGCAACCCCTCCGAGCTGGACCGCGCGTTCCGCGACATCGTCCGACCACGTTGCAGCTTCCGTGGCGATGCTATCGAACAGCTCGTGATGCTCGACGAACGAAGGGCCGCGAACGTTCCAATGGGCGTGCTTGAGCGAATTGAAGAGAGCAATCGAGTCTGCGAGGCGTTCGTTGAGAAGCTCGATGACTTTGCTGCGTGTGGATTCCGAGATGTCGTTGCGTGTGGAGTACATGTTCGTTGTTCTTCCTTAGATTCCGCCCGTGAGGCTCGCCACCATTCGGTCGAAGCCGATGAGCGACTGCCCGCCGTCACAAACCATGACGGTGCCGTGAATATAGGATGCGGCCCCGGAGCTGAGGAAGAGGGCAACCTCCGCTATTTCTTCCTTGGACGCGAAGCGCTTCAACGGAACGGAGGCGCGCACTGCATCTCGCGCGGCATCTGTCGGAGCGAGGCGGGTCATTCCTTCCGTCTCGTCGACGGGGCCTGGCGCGAGCGAGTTCACGCGAACGCCCTGCGGGCCCCATTCGAGCGCGAGAACGCGGGTCATCATGTCGACGCCGGCCTTCGCGGCGCACACGTGCACTTGGAGCTGAGACGGAACCCACGCCTGCGTCGCCGAGATGTTGAGAATCGACGCACCAGGCTTGCGGAGATGAGCGAACGCCGCGCGGCACGCATTGAAGGTGCCCACGAGATCGATGTCGACGACGGCCTTGAAACCGTTCGACGAGAGCGCAGCCGCAGGCGATGGGAAGTTTCCGGCAGCACCCGAGACCAGCGTGTCGATCGATCCGAATTTTTCGACGCCTTTCGCAATCGCAATCTCGAGCGCTGCGTAATCACGAACGTCGGCCGTCACCGCAAACGCTTCTCCGTGCTTCGAAAGCTCCGCCTCGGCGCGCTTCGCTTTCTCGGGATCGCGTCCGAGCACCGTCACCTTGGCGCCCGCTCGCAAGAAACGCTCGGCGATGGCGAGATTGATGCCACTCGTCCCTCCCGTGATGAACGCGGTCTTTCCTTGCATCAAGCCGTCACGCAGTGCCGAAGTCGTCATGAAACCACCTTGAGTGAGCCTGCTTTTTGAATCTCTTGGAAGAAGTCGTTTCCCTTGTCGTCGACGATGATGAACGCCGGAAAATCGACGACCTCGATCTTCCAAACGGCTTCCATGCCGAGCTCGGGATACTCGAGCACGTCGACTTTCTTGATGCAGTCCTGGGCGAGGCGCGCTGCGGGTCCACCAATCGATCCCAAATAGAATCCGCCGTGCTTTTTGCACGCGTCGGTGACGGCTTTCGAGCGGTTCCCTTTTGCGAGCATCACCATGCTGCCGCCGTGCTCTTGGAAAAGATCGACGTAGGCATCCATGCGGCCTGCCGTCGTCGGTCCGAAGCTCCCTGAAGCGTAGCCCTCGGGAGTCTTCGCGGGACCCGCGTAATAGACCATGCGCTCTTTGAAGTAATCCGGGAGACCTTCGCCGCGGTCCAAGCGCTCCTTCAACTTCGCGTGAGCGATGTCGCGCGCGACGACGAGCGGCCCCGAAAGAGAGAGGCGCGTCTTCACGGGATAGCGGCTGAGCGTCTCGCGAATTTCTTTCATCGGGCGATTGAGATCGATCTTGATCACTTCGCCCGGGAGCTCGGTCTCGCCCACCTCCGGCAAGTAGTGCGCAGGATTGTGTTCGAGCTCTTCGAGATACACGCCATCCTTCGTGATCTTTCCCAGTGCTTGGCGATCCGCCGAGCACGACACGGCGATGCCTACGGGACACGAAGCGCCGTGCCGCGGCAGCCGAATCACGCGTACGTCGTGGCAGAAATACTTTCCACCGAACTGCGCGCCGATCCCGATCTTGCGCGTCAATTCGAGCACCTTTTGCTCCGTCTCGAGATCGCGGAAGCCATGACCCGTCGTCGCGCTTCCCGTCGTCGGCAGTGAATCGAGATAGCGCGCAGACGCGAGCTTCGCCGTCTTCAACGTGAACTCCGCGGAAGTCCCGCCGATGACGATCGCGAGGTGATACGGCGGGCACGCCGCCGTTCCGATGCCGCGGATCTTCTCTTCGAGGAACTTCATCAGCGACTCGGGATTGAGGAGCGCTTTCGTCTCCTGAAAGAGATAGCTCTTGTTCGCGGAGCCTCCGCCCTTCGCCATGAAGAGAAACTTGTAGGCGTTGCCGTCGATCGCGAAGAGCTCGATCTGCGCAGGAAGATTGTTCCCCGTGTTGACCTCTTTGAACATATCGACAGGCGCGAGCTGTGAGTAGCGCAGGTTCGTCGTCGCGTACGTGTCGTAGACGCCTCGCGCGATCGCTTCTTCGTCGTCGCCTGCGGTAAGCACGTACTGCCCTTTTTTTCCCATCACGATCGCGGTGCCCGTGTCCTGACACATCGGGAGAATTCCAGCGGCGGCGATGTTCGCGTTCTTCAGAAGGTCGAGCGCGACGAAGCGATCGTTTTTGGACGCTTCCTTGTCGGCGAGGATATTCGCGAGCTGCTGCAGGTGCCCGGGACGAAGGTAGTGCGCGATGTCGTGCATCGCTTCTTTCGTGATGAGAGTGAGCGCTGCGCTCTCGACTTCGAGAAAGCTTTTGCCGTTCGCGGAGAACGAGCTCACGTGATCCGAAGTGAGCTTTCGGTAGGGCGTTGTGTCTTCGCCCAGGGGCAGAATCGTTTCGAATGCGAACGTCGGCATGTGCGGTTTTTCTAGAACACTTCTCGCAAGCTTTGGCGGTTTGACGATCGTTTTCAGGAAACTTGATGACTGAACGCGCGATCAGCTAGATTGCTCTTGATGCGCTCCTTACCCGTGAGCAACCCCACCACCCGCTTCGACAAGGTCGCGATCGAGTTCGACGACGGGTTGACGCCCGAGATCGAGCTCGAAGTCATCGATGATCACAGCCGCACGATTCTTTCGAAGAACGACAGCCCAGACATCGGCTTCGACTTCAGCGTGAACCCCTACCGCGGCTGCTTTCACGGCTGCGCCTATTGCTACGCGCGCCCGAGCCACGAGTATCTGAGTCTGGGCGCCGGTACGGACTTCGAAAGGCGCATCGTCGTCAAGCGCGACGCGCCTACCCTCCTTCGTCAAGCGCTTCGTCGCTCTTCTTGGAAGGGCGATCGCATCGTCTTCAGTGGCGTCACCGATTGCTATCAACCGCTCGAAGGGAAACTTCATCTGATGCGTGGCTGCCTCGAAGTCTGCCTCGAACGAAAGAACGCGATCGGCATCATCACGAAGTCGACCTTGATCGAACGCGACGTCGATCTCTTGGTCGAGCTTGCCAAGGTCGCGAGCGTCACGATCTCGATCAGCATCCCCTTCATGGACCTCGAACACTCGCGCGCCCTCGAACCCTTCGTCGCGCCCCCAGAAAGGCGCTTTCGCACGGTCGAGCGTCTCGCGAAGGCCGGTTTGCAGGTCGGTGTCAGCGTCTCTCCGATCATCCCGGGACTCAACGACGAGTCGATCGGCAAGGTGCTCGAGGCCGCGAAAAAAGCCGGGGCGCGCCACGCGTTCTACTCACTCTTGCGATTGCCAGGTCCCGTCGCGCAGATCTTCGAGCAGCGTCTCCGCGAGAAGCTTCCACTTCGCGCCGAGCGCGTGCTCGGGCGCATTCGGCAAACGCGCGGGGGTAAAATGTATCAACCGGGCTTCGGCGAACGCCAACACGGCACAGGGCAGCATGCCGAGATGATCGATGCGCTCTTCGAATCTGCCAAACGCCGCTTCGGTATCGGGGACGAGCCATGGCCAATGCGCGGTCCGAGTCCAAGGCGAGAAGAAATCGAAGACACCTCCGAGAAGACGAAGACCGCTGCGAAGACCGCTGCGAAGACCGCTGCGAAGACCGCCAAATCGAGCGCGCAGCTCGATCTCTTTCGCTGATGAGCTCTTCGAGCAGCACCTCGCGCAATTGACGCCGAGGGGAGGCGCTCCCTATGGTATTGCCGCGCGATGGTGCCGACGACGTCTCTCCTCGAGCAAGCCGCGCGCGACTCGCTGCGCCAGCCGAACACGTCGTTCGCGTCGGCGATCTCGAGCGTCGCGGCCACGCGCGCGATCGCGACGATCGGTGTGGGACCGGATCACATCGAAGGTGAGCGCCTCATCGCGTGCGTCGTCGAGAGCGAAGATCCG
>JAHFDV010000763.1 GCA_023248815.1 Myxococcales bacterium | reverse complement strand
CCGAACGAAGAAAATCTCGTGGCAAAAGTCAGCCAAAAAAAGAAGCAAATATATGGCAACGGAAAGATCAAGATCGTCGCCGTCGATTGCGGCATAAAAGAGAACATCGTGCGTTCTCTGACGCGCCCGGAAACGACAGTGATCCGCGTTCCGTGGGATTACGATTTCACTGAAGAAAAATGCCACGCCTTCGTGCTCTCCAACGGCCCCGGCGATCCGACGCAGTGCGGCAAGACGATAGAGCATATCAGGAAAGCGATGAGCGACGGCAAGCCGATACTCGGTATCTGCCTCGGCAACCAGCTTCTCGCGCTCGCCGCGGGCGCCTCGACCTACAAGCTCAAGTACGGCCACCGCGGCCAGAATCAGCCGTGCATCGACGAAGAGACCGGCCGTTGCTACATCACCTCGCAAAACCACGGCTTCGCCGTCGATGCGAAAACACTTGCGAGTGAATGGGAGGAGTGGTTTAGGAACGCGAACGACGGCAGCAATGAAGGAATCAGGCACAAGACAAAAATGTGGCGCTCCGTGCAATTCCATCCCGAGGCCTCTCCGGGCCCAACAGATACGGCTTGGATATTCGACCGGTTCCTGGAGGATCTCGCGAAAAAAGTATGACGACAAGATTCAAAAAGGTTCTGCTGCTCGGTTCCGGCGGACTCAAGATCGGCCAAGCTGGTGAATTTGATTATTCCGGCTCACAGGCGATCAAAGCGTTCAAGGAAGAAGGCATCCGAGTGATATTGATGAATCCAAACATCGCGACTGTGCAGACGGACGTGCCCTTCGAATCTTCGCAGCGCCTTCCGAAGCTTCATGCGAAGGACGGGGCGAAGGGAGGCGAGGCGTTTGCCGACACCGTGTATTTCCTTCCGCTCACCGAAGAATTCGCAGTAAAAGTCATCAAGAAAGAACGCCCCGACGCGATCGCACTATCCTTCGGCGGCCAGACCGCGCTCAACCTCGGCCTCGCACTCGACAGAAGCGGCGTCCTTAAAAGATGCGGCGTACGCGTGCTCGGCACGCCGCTCTCCGCGATCCGCGACACGGAGGATCGCGATCTGTTCGTCCGCAGGCTGCGGGAGATCGGCGTAAAAACCGCCCGAAGCGAGGCTGCCGAGAATAGCAAAGACGCGCTGAAAGCAGCGGAGCGGATCGGCTACCCCGTCATGGTGCGTGCGGGATTTGCGCTTGGTGGCGAAGGATCGGGCGTCATGCGAAGCGCCGATGAACTCTCGGCGAAGCTTGCGGAAGTATTCGCCTCGACGACGCAAGTCTTGATTGAAGAGTACCTCGAAGGCTGGAAAGAGATCGAGTACGAAGTCGTGCGCGACAGAGCCGACAACTGTATTGCGGTGTGCAACATGGAAAATCTTGATCCGATGGGCATTCACACGGGTGAATCGATGGTGGTCGCGCCGTCGCAGACGCTCTCAAACGCCGAATACCACTCGCTTCGCGACATAGCAATCCGCACGATACGTCATCTCGGCATCGTCGGTGAATGCAACATCCAGTATGCGCTTCATCCGAAGACTCGCTCCGGGGACGGGGCGTGCGACTACCGCGTTATCGAGGTCAATGCGCGCCTCTCGCGCTCTTCGGCGCTCGCCTCCAAGGCGACGGGCTACCCGCTCGCGTTCGTCGCCGCGAAGCTCGCGCTCGGATACACACTGCCAGAGATAAAAAACTCCATCACCAAAAAAACTGCCGCATGCTTCGAACCCGCGCTCGATTATCTCGTGCTAAAGATGCCGCGGTGGGATCTCTCAAAATTCGACAACGCAGCACAGCGCATCGGGACGGAGATGAAAAGCGTTGGCGAAGTAATGGCTATCGGGCGCTCGTTTGAGGAAGTGCTGCAAAAAGCAATTCGCATGTTGAACATAGGCGCAGAAGGATTTTGTCGGCAGAGCCGAATGTTCGACCTACGAGATCGAACATATAAACAAGAGATCAAGGAACCCACGACCCGACGAATATTCGCGCTCGCCGAGGCGCTGCACCTCGGTATGAGCATACCTGCGCTTCACAAACTCTCTTCAATTGATTCATGGTTCCTGGAGAAACTTAAGAACATCGTCACATTCGAGAAAAAACTAGCCAGGTCTCACCTTGGCAGAAAAACGCTGCTGGAGGCCAAAAAGCTCGGATTTTCGGACAGTCAGATTGCTCGAATCGAGAAAACGTCCGACTCGAAAATCCGCAATCTGCGCAAGAAGCTCAACATTCTTCCGTTCGTCAAGCGGATCGACACGCTCGCCGGTGAATTCCCTGCGCAAACGAATTATCTTTACATGACTTACCACGGCACCGAGCACGACGTGAAACCCGGGCCGCCTTCGCGCACAGCTCTGGCGGACCGAAGCAAAAAACAAATCGCGGTACTCGGAAGCGGGCCGTACGCCATCGGCTCTTCGGTGGAATTCGACTGGTCATGCGTGCAGGCACTCAATACGCTGAAAGCGCGAGGTCACAACACCATCATGATCAATTCCAACCCCGAGACGGTCTCGACCGATTACGATGTGTCGGACCGGCTGTA
>JAHFDV010000691.1 GCA_023248815.1 Myxococcales bacterium | reverse complement strand
TCCTCCTCGTCGCGAGCGAAAGTGCCGCCGCCCATTTCAATCGATGATGTGAAAGGTGCGGGAGCCGGCTCGACGACGCTAAATTTCGACGAAATCAACTGCTGAGAGAGTGCTCGATCACAGGAAAGGTTCCCAGGGCGCGAGCGGCAAACACGTTATCTGAACGATCCCCATGGAGGCAAGCGTTAGAAAACGCTTTTATGGAATAGAAACAACGAAATATTCGATCCACCTCCTGAGACACCGCTCTTCCGCGTCAGTGGAGACACAGTGCTCTTCGTTCTCCTTGGGTCGCCGAGACGCAAGCGTTCGCGAAACGTGAGGCGCACGACATCAGTATCGTTGACTTCGTTGATTCCGACGGTTTATCGTCTGCGCCCTCGCACGCACTAGAAGTTCGCATGCGAGGACGCCGCTCCGGGGGGAACGCCCACGGGATGGCGTGGACCAAAAATTTTTAGTCACCCAGTTCTGAATTCAGCGCTCGCGACATCGCGAGCCGCTCAGTGAAAAGAAAGCATCGAAAGGAGCCCGCGCGAGATGTTTCTAGCCATTCTTCAGTCGAGTCAGCAGGCGGCGTCGACGGCCAGCGAGTCCGCTGGCGGGTTCATGGAGGCGATCAAAGAGAATCCAATCTTTATCGTCTTGAACCTCATCGTGAGCTGCATCGTTATTGCGTTCATCGTCGAGCGCACGCTGTTCCAGCAATCGAAGTATCGCGTGAACAGCAAAGAGTTCTTCGCTGAAGTGAAGAAGCTCGTGACGGCCGGCAACATCGACCGCGCGATTCGCCTCTGCGACGCCGGCGACTACCCGACGCTCCAGCTCGTGAAGTCGGGCCTCACCAATGCGAACAAGGGTCCAGACGAAATCGACGCCGCCATGAGCGAGAAGATCGGCGAGCTCAAGCCGGCCGTCGAGAAGCGCATCGGCTCACTCTGGTCGCTCGCAAACATCGCGACGCTCATCGGTCTCCTCGGAACCGTCTTCGGTCTCATTCACACCTTCGCATCGATCTCGAAGCCCGGCCTCAGCCAGGCGGAGAAACAAGCGAAGCTCGCGAACGGCATCGCCGAAGCTATGTACAATACAGCTTTCGGTCTCGGCATCGCCGTTACCTGCATGATCGCGCACCTCATTCTTCACCAGCGCTCGAAGAACATTCAGCACGATCTCGAAACGACGCAAGAGCGCGTCTTCAATCTCCTCACCATCCAAGCCCGCCCCGGCGCATAAGCGCGCGAATAGGCCGGCTGCGAAGGCGGAATCGTCGGTTGTCGGTGCTCACGTACGGTCGTACGTTCCGCGCCTCCGCCCTAGCTTCCGCCTTCTCGCTCGGCCTCTTCGGCACTTATGTCAAGACGGCATATCGAACGGCTAATTGAGGGATGTCTAAGAGATGAGTGAAGAACGACTTAGTGCGGCGCAGCGGAGCAAGATCCGACGCCTGGCTACACCGAAGGAGCTTGCTCCCGATGAAGAGGGCGGCGAGCTCAACATCGTCCCCTTTCTCGACATCATCATGAACGTCCTCATGTTCGTGCTCGCGTCGGTCAGCGTGACGTTCACGGCGACGATCGACACGTTTCCTCCGAAAGCTGGCGGTCGTGCTCCCACGACGCCGACGCTTGGACTCACCGTCATCCTCGTTCCCGAAGGATTCAGCGTGAAGGCTCGCGGCGGCAACGTCTCGACGGGCTGCAACGATCTCGGTCCTGGAATCGCGATTCCGAAGCGAAAGGGATCGGGCGGCGAATTCGAAGACGAAGACTTCGCGCAACTTCGCGCCTGTGTTTATCGCTTGAAGTCGCAAAACCCGGACTTCGCCGAAGAGAGCGGCGCCACGGTCAGCGCGAACCCCAACGTTCCGCTTCGCCACGTCGTTGCAACGATGGACGCGATCCGCAAGATCGACGACGATCTCGATCCCAACTGCAAAGCCGATCCGAAGCGCTGCACCTGCGCGCCGGACGAAAAAACGAAGGCCTGGGAAGGCCGAGGCTGCCTCTTTCCCGACATCACGTTCGGTCTCGCGAGGTAACGGATGACCCAGCAAGCAGGACCCGCAGCAGCAGCTCCCGGGGGCGACAAGCCCTGGACACCGCCACCGCGTCAAAAAGCGGCGAGCATGGTGACGTACAAGCGTCTCCTCCGTAAGGAGATTCGGAAGCGTCACGTCGAGCACGAGGCGAACTACCTCAACATCACCGCGATGATGGACATGATGACGATCATTCTCGTCTTCCTCTTGAAGAGCCTCAGCTCGTCGAGTGCGTCCATCCCGCAGTCGAATGATCTCGCGATCCCGAAGAGCATCCTGTCGACGGAATCGGCGCAAGAAGGCGTCGCAGTCGTCATCTCGAAGTCGCAAATCTCCGTCGACGACAAGCCCGTCATCTCCGTGCCCGCCGACGCGTCGCACGGCGTCGAGGCGAAGTACAAGCGCAGCGGCAGCGCCAACGACCTTTACATTGCGCCTCTCGCCGACTCGCTGAAGTACTGGCGCGAAGTCGACAAGCAGAAGAAGACCCTCCAGGGCCTCAAAGATACG
>JAHFDV010000272.1 GCA_023248815.1 Myxococcales bacterium | reverse complement strand
GCCGCCGTTGGTCGCCTTTTGTACCGCGAGCGCAACGTCGCCGTTCTTCGCGTTGATGACGACATCGGCTCCGAGGCGCGTCGCATGCGCGAGCTTTCCGTCGTCGACGTCGATGACGCAGACGTGAAGCCCCATCGCCTTTGCGTACTGAATCGCGAGGTGTCCCAAACCTCCCGCACCAGAAATGGCCACCCATTCTCCTGGTCGCGCGGCGGTCTCCTTGAGTCCCTTGTAGGTCGTCACCCCCGCGCAGATGATCGGCGCGGCTTCCGCGGGTGCGAGTCCCGCGGGAATGTGCGCCACGTAGTTGGGGTCGGCCAGCACGTACTCCGCAAAGCCGCCGTTCTTCGTATATCCCCCGAAGTTTGCGTCCGCGCAGACGGTCTCCCACGCCGCGAGGCAATGCTCGCAGTGACCGCACGCTGAATAGAGCCACGGCACCCCGACTCGATCGCCTTCCTTGACCGCGGTCACCCCCGTACCAATCGCGGCGACGCGGCCGATGGCTTCATGTCCCGGAATGAAAGGAAGCGTGGGCTTCAATGGCCAGTCGCCATGGGCTGCGTGCAAGTCCGTGTGACACACGCCGCACGCCTCTGTTCGTACGAGAATCTGTCCTGCTCCTGGCGATGGAATGTCCCATTCGCGGATCATCAGCGGCTTCCCGAATGCTTCGACCGTGGCGACGTTCATTTTCCCCGTCACGCGAATTCACCCTTCGTCGAAACGCCATTTTCGTCGTGACGTTTGCCCAGGCGTTCCATCCGCTCGATCGTGCGAACTTCCAGTACGGGGCCCTGCACTCCCTGCCGCTTCGTTCCGGTTGCTTTGATGTACTCGTGGAGACAGACGCGATGGACCCTCGCATCTTCCGGACTCACGTAGAGAAACGTTCCATCCTCGAGAAAGTATCCATCGACGACGCCGTGCGGCGCGTAGTTCATGCGCACCACACGCCCCGTTATCTCGAACTCGTCAGGCGCGTACCGATACACACGGTGATCGCCGGCATCGGAATCGAAGGTGACGCTCAGGTCGACATTGGCTCCCACGGTGATCGATCGCGCGAGCGCTTCGACTTCATGCTGTTGAAAGTTGACCTGCTCTGGCCCATTGGCCGTCTCTACGAGCACGCCTTCGACGCTTCCAATCGAGCTGAGGTTGAAGCCGAGGACGATTCCTTTCAGGTGAACGTGAGAGCTCGTTTGGATCTTTTCTCTGGTCGGCATGGTTCTCCCTTTCGCGATCTGCGGGCTGCTCCATCGGCTGCACGCGGTGTGCCGCTCTGCAGGCGCCAAAGTGTCCAAACGAGCGACTTGTGCGGCCGCGCGATTCGCCAAATGCGACGGGCGTTTTGCGAAGTTAGCCGTTCAGCATCGCGCGCCGCCCGGGTTCTCGCGACGGCCGCACACTTGCAAAAGAGTTCTCGTTTCGCGAAGCGATCACACCCAACGGAGACAGAAAACAATGAGCAAGCACGTGGCTATTTGGATGGACCACAAAGAAGCGCGCGTCTTCGCGCTCTCTGCAGAAAGCGTCGACGAGAAGACGGTTCTCGCGTCAGCGCACGACATTCAGCACAAGCATCCGCATCAAGGCAAAGGCGCACACGACCACCCCGAGGAGCATCAGCGGTTCTTTCACGAAGTCGCCGAGGCGGTTCAACACGCGGACGAGATCCTCGTCGTCGGTCCCGGTTTTGCGAAGCTCGAGTTCATTCGGCATCTCCACAAGCATTCGCCTCTGATCGAAGAGAAGGTCGTCGGCGTCGAGACGGTCGACCATCCGACGGACAATCAGATCGTCGCCTACGCGAAGAAGTCCTTCACGTGGATCGACCGAATGACTTGAGCGAGGGACCATCATGAACCCGAAGTTCCTCAGCGCATCGGCGGTCGACCAGGAGCGAATGCCGCGACGCATCCTCGTCTGTCTCGATCGATCGGGCGTGTCGGAGGCGTGCCTTCCTTACGCGGTGCTTCTCGCGAAAGCGTTCGGTAGCAAGGTTACACTCGTGCACGTACTCGAGGCCCGCGCACGCGCGCACCACCTCGAGGCGACCGATGCGCTCGCGTGGGAAATATCGACGCAGGAGGCACAGGGCTACCTGAATCGAATTCAGAAGAAGCTCGCCCATGAGCTCGATGCCGAAGTTACAGCGAGGCTCGAGGAGGGCAGCCCCGATCAACGGATCGTCGATCTCGCGAAGGAGGTCGATGCCGACGTGACCGTTCTCGGCAGTCATGGCGAAGGTCGCGCTGCTGACAAGAGCTTGGGGAACACCGCGCAACGTGTGCTCGCGGCCACTCAGCGATCAGTGCTCATCGTTCCCATAGATATTGCCAACCTCGCGAACAGTTCGGTGAATACTTCTGCTGGGAGAGCCGCTGCGGCGAGAGGACAGCGCAGCGTTCTCGTCCCACTCGATGGGACGACCAGCGCAGAGAGGGTTCTTCCTTTGGCATCGCGCCTCGCGCTCGCGCTCGGTGCGAAACTGACGCTCGTTCACGTCGTCGAAGAGCCGCTTGCGAGCAATGTGCTTCATGCCGAAGACTTGGAGCTCGCGAAGGCATTGACGGGTCGACTGCAGGCGAGTGCGAAGCGCTATCTCGGCGCGCTCATCTTGCGAGGTGCAAAGCTCGGTTGGCCGGAGACGCACGCTCTCGTTTCGTCTCACCGGAACACGCGCAAATGCCTATTGGAAATCTCGGGGAGCGATGACGCCGAGCTCGTCGTGATCTCGGCGCATGGTTCGACCTGCGATTCGTATCGCTCATTCGGAAGCGTCGCCGCCTACCTCCTCACGCATTCGAATCTGCCCGTCTTGGTGCTCCAGGATCTCCCGGCACGTTCGATCCCAGAAGAAGACGTTACGGCGCCCCCCTCTTCGTTGCGCGCAAACTACTCGCTCGACCTCGCGTGAACGTCGTTTCGACGACCACGTCGGCCGCCGCCTCCCGTTGGTTCCGCCAAACAAGGTGGCAAAATAGGGCGAAAAACCCTTGGGGATGGCCGCCTTCGCTGAATTAAGCGCATAAGGTGTGACATCTGCGTGAAGGTGGTTGCGCGGGCTCGGTGACTTGCTAGTTACAGGCACGACGCCGTTAGCTGCCCCATCCTCCTCGAGGTTCCCATGCGCACTCTGACTCTGCTCTTCCCTCTCCTTCTCTCCACGACTGCATTGTCCCTCGGCTGCGGCGGCACAACAGACGCAGAAGAAGCGTCCGAGGATGCGATCGGCAGCTTCACGTATCAGAAGCTCGGTTGGGACGTGACGCCGGATCAATTGCTCGCCGTTTACAGCGAGACGATCACGCCGGCGATTGCCAACGCGCGCGGACACAACCCGGCGACGAAGGAAGCCACGCCGACGACGATCGTTCGCTTCGCAGGACGCGACACGCCGCTCGCGGAGGCGCTCGCCTGGTACTTCAAAGATCACAAGGCGAACGTTCCCGTGACCACGCTGACGACGGTGCTCCTCGATGCCGTGAAGACGGGACTCGGAAAGCTCGTCGACGCGAAGGGATTCGTGCCCGACGAAGAGCTGAAAGAAGTGACGACGAAGGTTCCCCCGTACATCCGCTACTCGCTCGAAGAGACGCGCTACCGCGCCGCGCTTGCGCTCATCAAATCGACGCCGTCCTTCGACGCCGCGGGTTATCTGGCGAAGGCGCACGAAGACGCGTTGGAGTTTTACTCACCGCTCAAAGTGACGCGCAAGCCGACAGTCGGCCAGCTCGCGAAAGCGCTCGATGTATCCTACACGAAAGTGCTCACGGGCAAGCAAGCTCAGAAGGAGATCGTCAAAGCCTTCGAAGCGGACGTCTTCCTTTATCCGTACCTTCACGAGCTCACCAAGCCGAACTCGGGCGTACGCGAATGGTACTTCTACGAAGAAGTCGCCGGCGACACCGTTACGTCGAGCGCTCTCTTCTTGGATCCGAACCAGCAGGTCTGGGGCTTCCGCACGCAGTGGGAATTCGATTACTAATCCCCCACGAGAATTGAAACACACCTTCGCCGGCCCACTTCGTTTGAGGCCGGACGAAGGTGTTCTTGTTCCATACGTGTGTCGGAGAACGTCCCTGTTGTTTGGGCGAACCTTCGTTCGCCGGGTCAGACGGAGATAGAGCACGCGCCAAGGTGCGCGGCTGGCCCACTTCGTTTGAGGCGGGACTAAAGGCGCTCTCTTTTGCAGACGTGTGTCGGAGAACGTCCCTGTTGTTTGGGCGAACCTTCGTTCGCCGGACCTTCCCCAATTATCCTTCCGCTTTTGGCCAATCGCGCATGCAAGACGCGAACAGACGGGGCGTGAAGTCTTGCCGTGCACGAGCGTGGGCGCGGCACAGAACATGAACCTTCGCGACCATGAACCGAATCATCGTCGCTTTGGACACCTCCCCCCGTGCTGCGCATGTGCTCGATACCGCCATCGACTTTGCGCGTCGCGTGGGTGGAAAGCTCAAACTTTTTCGCGCCGTCACCCTCCCTGCGGATGTTCCGCTCACGCGCTACATGAATGCGCCGGGAGATCTCGCGCAGATGTTGCTCGGCGATGCGATGAAAGATCTCACCGCGCTCAATCTCGGCATTCCCGAGAACCTCTCGGACGGCGTAGAAGCGCGCATCGCGTCTCCTTGGAAAGGCATCTGCGAGATCGCCAAAGAGACGAAGGCTGACCTCATCGTGATCGGATCGCACGGCTACAGCGGCATTGAACGACTGCTCGGCACGACCGCCGCCACCGTTGTCAACCACGCCGAATGTTCCGTGTTGATCGTGCGCTGACGCCCGGCAGTCTCTCGTTCTTCAAAAGAAAAGCCCGGCCACCGAAAGGCGCCGGGCTCTTCGCGAGAAGTCAGCCGCGATCAATCTTCACGCGTGAAGAGGCGGTACCCTGTCACCTTGCCGTGAAAGAGATCGAATGCGGACCATTGTCGGTCGTCAGCGCCGCCCGGTCCTTCGATGCCTGCGTATCCGTGGGTCCAGCAGCTCGACCCGTAAATCCCAGTGAGCTTGAATCCTGCCTTGTCACAATCGCCGTTGGGGAAAGCTGCCTCTACCTCGGTAGCAGCGGTTCCTACGCCCAAGCCCTTCGCGGTCCGCACCTTCGGGCTCGTCGTGCTCACGTCGAACACCAAACCATTGCCGTCGATCTGCACTTCGGTGAGTCCGTAGTGGAGGTCGGTGACGAAGGTGATTTCGTTGTACCAGCTCTGCGCTTTGTCGGCTGGGCCGAGGATCGCAATGACTTGCTCTTTCGTCATGTTGAGCTTGATGCCGCGAACCGACTTTGCGACGACGATTTTCGAAGTCGCTGCATTGGGATCGATCTTCGCCTCGGACGTCTTGGTCGAAATGGGATTGGGAGTGCCAAGGCCGGTGCAATCGAACTTTTCGGTAGGATCACCGTCCTCGTCGAGCGCACGTTCGCAGCTCGCGATGGTTTGATCGGGATTCTTCAGATTGCCGACCGACTTCGGGGTGATCGTGATCGTATCCACTCCGCTCGAGCCACCCTCTCCCGTCACGACGCGATGGACATCGACGCGCTCGAAGTGCAGGTGCTCGTTTTTCTGGGCGTCGACTTCGACGGAGAGGAATTTGCCGACGGGATCGCTCGCGGCGTCGAACTGATCGCGACCAACGGCGCTGTTCCATGCGTAGCGGTAAGCCAGGCTCACGAGGGTCGGGTCGATGACCTTTTTGGAGCCGCTCGTCGTGATTCCGAGAAGTGCCCGCGAACGCCAGCTTGGGTTGTCGAGCGAGTCCGCGCCGGGGCTCTGCTCGAGCGCAACGATGTACGAGCCGCGCTCGAATGCGACGGTGCTCGTCTTGCCATCGGCGCGATCGGAGATCTGCCCAATGCGGCCGAGATGAAAGCGCACGATCGTATCGAGCTGCGCGCGTCCGACATATTGCGGAACGTTCGTGCCACCGATGTCGAGGTCGAGATCCATGCAGAGGACAGGTCGCGCCTCTCCTGACGAGAGGCCGCTGCCCTGCTTCTTGAGCACTGCCGTCGCGTTCGTGTAGCGAAGGATCTCGTAGCTTGCGCCGTCTTTGCCACCGCGCGTCTTCGTGTAGCAGGCGCCCGTTTTGATCGTCGCGTTCGAGCGCGCGTAATTGCCCTTCTTGTCTTTCACGTCGCGCGTGAGGCTGAGCTCCTTCTCGAGGGTCTTCAGATCTTCCGCGCCGACGATCGCTTCTTCGTCGTCGCCAACGTCGTCGGCCTCTTGGCTGCAGCCAACGGCGCCGAGCGAGAGGGTGAGTGGAGCGATCGCGAGAAGTGAGGACAAGGAGCGGACATTCATGATTGCCTACATCAGAGCAAGGTGTAGGCCATCACCTTACTCAGCTAGAATATCTAGCAAGTCCGCATGCTTGGCATTTTGACTCGCGGTCGAGAGGGCAGTGTCATCGAGAAATGTGGATCGATTCGAGTCATACCGCGAGACATGCGCGTCCCTAAAAGAGCCGAACTCCGTCCTAGCTTCGCCTCATCCGACAGACCGAATCGAAGCGGCGATCACTCGCCGATGAAGCCCTCGGCGCCGAAGTAGAAGAGCGTCGTATTTTCGACGAGCCCAGTGGCAACGTAGAATGCCGTCACGGGTTCTCCCGCTTTGCCCCCGCCAAGCGTGCACATGTATTCCTTGGAGCAATCGAGGCCGGGAACTTTGGCTTTGAGCGCAGCCGTCTTGGAGCCGTAGCCGATCCCATTCGCCGTCTTCACCTTCGGGCTCTGAGTGACGATCCCGACGACCTTGCCGTCTTCTTCGAGCTCGATTCGCGTGAGGCCGTATTCGAACTGCGTGATGTACCCGTAGGGGGCGATTGGCGGATACGTTTCGATGGAGTCGGGCGTTCCGAGAAGTGCCAAGACCTTCTCTTTCGAGAAACCGAGAGAGATTCCGCGGATCGATTTTGCGGGGACGATCTTCGAGGTCACGGCGCTTGGATCGATCGCGGCTTCGGTGACTTTCGAAGGCGTCGGGTTGGGACTACCGAGCCCCGTGCAGCTGAACTTCTCGAGCGCCGCGCCGGTGTCGTCGACCTCGCGCTTGCACGTCGCGAGCGCCTTATCGAGCACCTTGCCGTTGGCTCCGAGCTTGGGCGTGATGACGAGCGCGTCGTAGTCGCGTCCCGCTTCGGTGATCGCGATGCGATGCGCGTCGATCTTTGCAAAGTGAATGTGCTCGTTGTTTTCGGCGTCGACCTCCGCCGAGAGAAAGTTTCCGACCGGATCACCCGCGATGTCGAATGTGTCCGTCGCGACGGCTTTGTTCCATGCGAAGCGGTAAGCCAGACTCACGATCGCGGGGTCGAGCGTCGTCTTCACGCCGGCCACCTTGATTCCGAGAAACTGGCGCTTGTTCCAACGCGGATTGTCGAGGGAGTCTTTCGTCTTGTCATGCTCTTCACCCACGACAAACGAGCCGCGCTCGAAAGGAACAGTGGACGTCGCGCCACCCGAAGCGCTCGGAGTGAGTGTGCGCGCACGACCGAGGTGAAAGCGAACCATCGCGTCCAGTTGCGCGCGAGAAACGTTCTGCGGAGCGGCACCGTCGACATCGAGGTCCATGCAAAGGATAGGACGCTTCTCGCCAGAGGCCGAGCCTACCGCCTTGTTGCGAACGATCGCCGTCGCGTTCGTGTAGCGCACGAGACCGAACTCGTAAGAGCCGTCGAGAGTGCCGCGCGTGCTGGCGTAGCAAGCTCCCTTTTTGATCGTCGCGTTCGAGCGCTTGTAGTTGCCGCGCTTGTCCTTCACGTCCTTCGTGAGGCC
>JAHFDV010000047.1 GCA_023248815.1 Myxococcales bacterium | reverse complement strand
CGAGGATCGCGAGGATGGGAAGGCGTTTGGTCTCACGCGCGCGAAGGTGCAGAAGCAGGGCGAGGAACCCCAGCGTCCCTGCGACACCGACATGCCGCGCCGAAGGCCAATTGGCGACGGTCGTATGGATGGGCGCCAGCGCAAAGAGGATCGTCGCGAGCGATGCCGCACGTTCGCCCAAAAGACGCCGATGAAGGAGCGCCACGACGAACAGCGCTGCCAAGAGCCAAGCGATGGAATGCACGTGATAGCCGAGCGGCGCATGCCCAAAGATCGCGTGATCGATCGCGAAGAGGGCGCTCGAGAGCGGACGGAAGAAAGAAAGGCGAAGCTCGGGCGACGTCCACCAAAACGGGCTCAGGTCTCCTGGACCGCCCGCCGCGAACGTGTAAATCGCGAAAGGGCCCGGAGCCGGCGATGCAATTGCACCGTCGAGGCGAGCGACGAATAGCGCATCGTCGCAGTAGAACTTCGCGAAGAGCGACGGCGCGTGGAGAACTACGACGAGAGCGAATGCGACGACGAGAGCGCGCGGCCAGCGAAGCATGGCGCGGAGTAGAGCACCTTGCTCAGGGACTTTTCAACTCAAACGGGGGCGAGATGGCAGCAGCGCTCAGCATGTGCTCGAAATCTTCACGCGCATTCGGCCTTTGCTTCTTGCCGGCGAGCTCGCGAGCGCAGTCGAGGGGCTTGTAAGACTTCCGAATGAACGCCGTCAGCGACTTCGTCGAGTCACCATAGACACGACGGCACGCGACTTCGGCCGCGGAAGTGACGGCAGCCGGTCTCTTCGGACACCACGCTTTGATGAACTCGCGCGCAGCTGCATCGTCCGCGACGAATCCGCCTCCGCGAACGGAATGAAGAAGAAACGGTGGCCCTTCTGCATCGTTTGGTAAATCGGACCCGCAGTTTGCGCCGCCGTCGAGCGTCGGCGAAAACGTGAGGTCCAGGCGACCGTCGTCATCGGAATCCTCGATCTCGTTGAACGAGAGCCCCTTCGCTTTGGCATAAGGAACGATCGAACGCTTGACGAAAGAATGGATCCCGACCGCCGCTGCAAGGGCGCCCTCGTGTGCATAGGAAGTCTTCACGAAAATTTCGGGCGTGCCATCATCGTCGAAGTCGTACGAGACGAGCGGAGCGAACGTTGCGTGCGAGGTCATCGCGACTGTGTTCAAAGGCGCGACCACCAGCCCGAACTCCGGCTCGTAGCGCGCGAGTCCATACGAGACGGTGTCGGTTCCAGCATCGACCTCCCGTGCGACAATCCCCCACGCCTTTGCGGGCGCGCCCGCGTCAGGAATGCACTGCGCGTCATCTCCGTAGTCTGCCCCCTGCTTGAACGTGACGACGGCATCGCTGTCTAACCCGGCAAGTCTATCGGCCGTCACCTTCGCAATCGCAGCGCACGGATCTTTCGTCTCGCGGAGCGCCACTTGTGGCACCGCGGCTGCCGGGGGCGATACGGAGGCAGCAGCGAGATCGATACGAGTCGGTGGCGGACGCGTCGCGACTCCGCTGCAGGCGAGGAGAAGCATGGTGACGAGAGCGAAGCGTCTCCGCATAGGTCCTTTATGTCGAAGGTGGAGACAGAATTCCACGCGTCCCCGAGAGAGCCCTACTTTTCCGGGATGATCTTCGCCCACTGCAGCGACTCGCCCACCTCGTTCGCGATGCGCTTCGCGAGCCAAGGGCGATCGAACGGCATCAGGTAGAGCCCTGGTCCCTCTTTGCCCTGCGTCGCGAAGAACGCGACCAAGCGCCCATCGGGACTGCACGCCGGATACGTGTTGCTTCCCTTGCGTTGCGTCAGACGCCGCAGTCCCCCGCCCTTCGCATCGCTGGCGACGATGTCGTCGCCGCCGCGAATGCCGACGGAGTACAAAACGAAGAGCCCCTGCGGCGCATCGCAGAACGTCGGGGCGGCTGCATTGAAGCCGCCCGGCGACATCGGCTTGTCGTCGACGTACACGCGCTGCGTGGGCGCGCCGCCGACATAGGCGAGCTTCCCGAGGGGGCCGAACGTGGGGTGATTCGCTTGCGCGCCCGCCGGCTTCTCTTTGAGGCCACTACCGTCCCCGAGATAGAAGAAGGACTTTCCGTCGCGCATGACGGTGAGCGCGATCTTGTCGCGCTCGGGGCTGAACGCGATGCCGAGCGCATTGCCTTGAAAGGGAAGCGGAAACGGCTTGCCCTCGGGTCCGTAGGCGATCCGGAACGGCGAATAATTCGTACTTAGTGCATAGTACAATTGATTCTTGTTGCCGAACGTCGGTGAGATGACCAGCGCGTCGGCGGGGCTCTCGGGGTGCACTTCGAAGCCATCGGAATCGACGACGAATGCGCGGCGCCACTTTCCGAGCTTGGCGGTGTACGTGAGACGGCTTGCGAATCCTCCGGGACGGCCCGTGAGTCCTCCGAGAACTTGATCGACGAGGCGGTGCGTTGCCATGCGCACGTCGGCGATGGGCGCTTCGGTCGTCATGCGAAGGTCGGCTTTGCCGTCGGTGCGCGCGGGACCGGAAAGGAAGAATCCCTCGGCAATGATCGTCACACGCCCGTTCTTTTCGTCGGCGAAGGACCGGACGACATACTCGGCGCCTGCTGCCTTCCACGCGTCGCGTTTGATGGGCGCATCGCGAGCGACCGTCGTGTCCGGCGCCTTGTCGACCGCGAGCACGTCGAACTGTCCCGAGAGCTCGAAGTCGCGACGCATCACGAGACGCGACTGAAAATCGCTCGAGCCACTCGACAAAACGGGTTCGAATCCCAGCTTCGGCAGCGGCGGAAGTCCGCGGCCAGAGCCATCCACTTCGACGGTACCGAGCACCGTGTCGTCGGGAGGCGTGCTCTGCGCTTCGCTCGAGGGCGCGAGAAGGAATGTAGCCGTCGCGAGTGCGACGAAAGAAGAAGGTCGCAAGAAAGACATGGCGCTCGCTTTCATTCGCATTGGCTTCGAATCGTACACCGGAAAGAAACGGGAAGAGATGGCCCAAGCATTTCGGGATAGAGCGGCGGGGGCGCGGGGAGCTCGATGCCCGAAGACTTCACCTTCGAGAGCGTCGAGCGCACTTCTTCGTCGAAGATGGGATCGCCGCTCGAGGTGACGGTGAAGTCCGTCACTTTGCGATCGCTCGAGACGGATACCGTCGCCGTCGCTTTGAGCCTCTTGAGGTCATCGAACGGAATTTTTCCGCGAATGTCGAAGCGCTGCGCGAACCAAGAAACGAGCTGTGCGCGATACATGTCTGCGGCGCGTCCTTTCAACGGGTCGGTCTCGGTGCCATCAGCCGCACCTTCTGCGTGACCTTGCTCGCCGCCTGCCGCTTCTTTCGCCGTCGAGCCCTCCGCGCTCCCGGTGTTGTCGGCCACGAGGCCTGCGTCGATGGGAGTGCCGTTCGCTTGCGCCGCAGCGCTCGATGCTCCGGCGACACCAGCATCGAGATGGCGATCATTGGGAACACTTGCGGTGCTCGCTTGCTGCGAAGGCGGAACGGTTTCGGTCTTGGCGCCGACGACGGGAGTCGGCGTGTCACGCTGCCAGCGCTTCGGCAGCTTCGCGGGGTCCTTCGTCCCTTTCTTCAAAATGGGAACGGGAGTGATCGCGACGGAGATCGTGCGCGAGTTCTCGTCGGAGATCTCGACCTCGTGCGCGGGTGGCGGTGGCAACGCGAAGATCGCCAAGATGAGGCCTTGCGCCACGAGCGCAAGCACGACCGCGACCGTCACCTCGCCGAGTGAGAAGGATCGCTCACTCAACGGATCCTCACTTCTTCTCTTCTTCCTCGGGATCGACGAGGAGATTGAGTGATGTCACGCCAGCCGATCGCGCAGCAGCGACGGCGCGCGCGACGATTCCGTAGCGGGCTTCTTTGTCGGCCATGATGTAGAGCTCGTGTTCCTTTTGGACGCGCTCGTTGGTGCGAAGGGTCTGTTCGACGGTGGCCGTAATGTCGATTTCGCCAAAAATGATGCGCTCTTCTTTCGTCACGGTGACGACCAGCTTCGCGTCTTTTACCGGCGTATTCGCGGCCGATACGTCCGGGAGGTCGACCTGAACCCCGGTCGTGAGGAGCGGAGCCGTGACGATGAAAACGATGAGGAGAACGAGCATGACGTCGACGAGAGGCGTCACGTTGATGTCGCGAAACCCTCCTCCAGACGACCCTGAGCTCTTCTTCCCCGAGAGCGCCATGGTTCCTCAGCGCCTGCCGGGTGGCGGATAACTTCCGAGCGGTGTCTGTGCGGCGGCATACGCGGCAGCCTGTGTCTCGCGTTCGGAATAAATCAGCGCGACCCACTCGGAGGCCGAAGCCTCGAGCTCGGCGATGAACTCGCCGATGCGTCGATCGATCTCGTTGTAGAAAACGACGGCCGGAATCGCAGTCGCGAGACCGATCGCGGTCGTTACGAGCGCTTCGCCGATGGCGGGGGCGACGACGGGAAGACTTGCCGACTTTGCCGCGCCGATGCGAACGAACGCATCCATGATGCCGTAGACGGTTCCGAAGAGACCGATGAAGGGCGAAGCGGAAGCGATCGTTCCGAGAGGAGAAAGAAGCGTACGTGCGCGCTTTCGTTCGTCGACCACGGCGCGCTCGGCGGCGGCTTGAAGGCGTTCGAGATTGGTCGTGGCGCGTGAGCGAAGCTCGGCGACGACGCGCGCGCCCGGTGCATTGCGGACGCGGTCCACGAGCGAGAAAAGCACCGCCGCCGAAGGAGCGTGCCGCGCCGCTCGCTCGAACTCGAGCGCGTCGTTGCGGAGGCGTCGAAGCTGCAAAAACTTCAGTACCGTGATCACCCAAAGGGTGATCGACGCAACGACGAGAACGACGAGCGTGATGCGAACGGGCCACGAGGCCTGAAAGGCGAGCTCACGGAGACCAAGTTGAATCTTCGCTTCGTTGGCGGCGACCTGCATGCGTTGGCTCAGTTCACGAGGAGAATGTCGACGCGGCGATCTTTCGCCCAGCCGGGCTCATCGGATCCGCTCGCATCCATCGCACCACGCGTCGTCGTCTGGGCATGCGATTTCTCGACACCCTTTCCGACGATGTAGCCCGCAACCGCGTCTGCACGCGATTGACCGAGCGTCATGTTGTATTCGGCGCTGCCACGAGGATCGGCGTGACCCACGAGGTTCATCGTGCGTCCCCCGAGCGCGCCGCCCGTGGAGAAACATTTTGCGACCGCCGTGAGAACGCGCACGTCGTCATCGCGGAGGTTCGTCGAGTCGAACGCGAAGTACGCGTCGGACTCTTTGATGCCGCAGGCCTTCAAGATTTCTGGCGAGATGTGCACTGCGCTTGCTTCGGGAGAATCTGGCGCCTTGTCGGGCAAACGCTTGCTGGACGTCTTCGAGACGACTTCCTCGGACGTTTTCGGTGCAGGTTTGTCACCGCCGCATCCCACGATGGTGAGAGCGCTGACTGCGAGAAGTGCGGACACTAGTTGGCTACGGATCATTGAAGTTCCTCCTTCTTTGGGTTCGTAGGTTTGTCGGTCGTGGCGCGCGAAGGGCCAAGGCTCAAACGCCCCTTTTCTACCGGAGTAATCGCTATCTCCCGTGGTGTCTACCCGCGTCTTTTTTGCGAGACAAAAAGTCCCAGTTGGATCGAGCGCTCCATTTGACGTGTCGCTCGCATTCGGAGGACCATCTCGCGCATGCGCAAGCACAGCATCGACACGAACGTGATTCTCCGGATGCCACACAGGCCAGGCCAGCTCGCACGCATTGCGAAAGTGATCGGCGACGCGGGAGGGCTACTCGGAGAAATCGACGTTTTGCACTACGGCGAAGAAAATACCGTTCGTGACCTCATCCTCGAGACGGCCGACGAAGCGCACACCGAGCGAGTTCTCGCTGACATTCGCGCGCTCGAAGGCGTCGAGATCCTCGAGGTCAAAGACAGCGTCTTCGAAAAGCATCGCGGCGGCAAAATCAAGATGACGAGCCGCGTCGAGATCAAGCAGGTGATCGATCTTCGCTACGTCTACACGCCGGGCGTCGCGCGCGTGTGCAAAGCGATCGAAAAAGACCCGCATCTCGCGTGGGACCTCACGGCCATCGGCAATACAGTCGGCATCTTCACGAACGGCACACGCGTGCTCGGACTCGGGAACATCGGCCCGCTCGCCAGCCTGCCCGTAATGGAGGGCAAATCCGTCCTCTACGACAAGTTCGCAAACGTCTCGGCGGTGCCGATGCTCATCGACACGAGCGACCCCGACGAGTTCATCGAAACAGTGATGCGCCTCGCCAAAGGATTCGGTGGAATTCACCTCGAAGACATTCGCATCCCCGACTGCTTCAAAATCGAGGACGAGCTGAAGTCGCGCTTGAAGAAGCCCGTCATGCACGACGACCAACACGGCACGGCCACCGTCGCGCTCGCGGCGATCTTGAATGCCTGTAAAAAGAACGGGGTCGATCCCAAGGCTTCCAAGTTGGGGCAGATCGGACTCGGCGCAGCCGGGAGCGCGATTGCGCGGCTTGCGTTGGCGTACGGCATGCGCGATGTGCTCGTGACCGACCTCTCCCAGGAAGCCGTCGCTGCGGTCGTGAAGGATGGCGCACGCTACGCGACGCTCGAAGACCTGATGCGCGAGTCCGACATCGTCGTCGCGACGACGGGACGACCGGGTCTCATCCGCCCCGACATGGTGAGGAAGGGGCACGTCATCCTCTCGCTGTCGAATCCCGAGCCCGAGATCAGCCCGAGCGAAGCACGCAAAGCCGGCGCGGTCTTCGCGGCGGATGGTCGCACCGTGAACAACGCCCTCGCCTACCCGGGAATCTTCCGCGGCGTGCTCGACACGCGCAGCGAGAAAATCACGAAGGAGATGTTCGTCGCCGTCGCCGAAACGCTCGCGCGCCTTGCGCCGCCAGAAGACGTCGTTCCGAATCCGCTCGACCTGACCGTGCACGCCGCCGTGGCAGAGGCGGTGCGCGACGTCGCGCGGAAGCAGGGGTTGGTCGGCACCGCGGAGGTCTGACAATACCTCGCGCCAAATGTTGGCGCACTCCTTGACGGTGCAATCTGCATGCTTATTTCTCTTGGTGTTGGGGGGCCAACACTCAAGGAGGCAACATGCTGACCCGATGGAATGATTTCGACCGCACCTTTTTTCTCTTCGACAACTTTCGCCGCAACTTCGACCGCCAATGGGAAGAAGCCGAGGCGAGCAACGGTCGCGCTTCGCTGAATGCGAGCTGGCCGGCACTCACGTTGACGGATGCGGGAGCTGCGCTCTTCGTCGAGCTCGACCTTCCGGGTGTGCTCGAGAAGGACGTGGATATTGCACTTCACGAAGGCGTGCTTACAGTAAAGGGAACGCGCAAAGTGGAACCGCCTGAGGGGTACGCAGCCCATCGGCGCGAACGTGAAAACCTCTCGTTTACACGCACAGTGACGCTTCCAGCACGCGTCGATGCCGAGAAGACGACCGCCACGCTCAAGGACGGCGTGCTCAAGGTCGAACTTGCCAAAATTCCAGAGGCGCAACCGCGCAAAGTCGCCGTGCGCGCCAGCTGAACGCTCCCTCAATCGTCACCCGACAAACTTCAAGCTCTCGAAGGACCAACAGCCATGACTACGAATCTTCAACCACAAGACCCGACGCCCAATCGCCAGCCCAAACCTCATGCTCCGCCTTTCCGCAACGTCGCGCCCCGCGTCGACGTGTACGAAAACGGGCAAGAGTTTTTGATCGTCGCAGAGGTTCCAGGCGCCTCGAAAGAGTCCGTGAACGTTAGCCTCGACGGTGGCGAGCTCACCTTGAGTGCAAAGCGTGAAGGTCGGGCGCTCGAGAACAAAGAGCCCGAGCTCGGCGTGCAGTATTACCGCGCGTTCTCGATGCCCGACACGATCGATGACGACAAGGTCGACGCGGAGCTCACGAATGGGCTCCTCCGCGTGAAGCTGCCGAAGCGCGCTGAAGTGAAAGCCAGAAAGATTGCGATTCGCGCCAGCTGATGCGAGTCGAACGAGTTTCCGAGCAAGAGACCCGCACCCTCGCGTTCCCCTTGTTCGGACAGGACGGGCCTCCTCCTTGGAGTGGCCCGTTCTGCTTTTTGTTTCTCCCGTAGTTCGTCTCAGCGGAACAGGACTGCATTGGCGATGCGCTGCTGCGCTTCACCCATCTGCGGAAACGCAGGGAACGAAGGCCCAGCGACCCAGATGCCCCAGTTCATCATGCCGATCACTGAAGGATGCCTTCGGGCGAGATTGAAGTAGTCCCATTGGATCGCCGCGAGCGCTGCGTCGGTATCGTGTCCTGCGCCGCACCCTGGAATGTTCGGAAGAGACTCGGGGATGAGAAACGTGCGCTGTGTCCCCGTGAGGCGTCCTTCGAGAGTGGAGAGCAATCCTTCGACGGCACCGATCGGCGAGCAATAAAGATCGAACCCCACCCAGTCGACCTTCGCCGGAATGTGCGTCGCGGTATTCAGCGTCACCGGATCGAGAACGAACATCGCGGGAAGGTTGGCCGTGAGCGGGTGGTTCTTCACGATGTCGACCGCGGCGTCCATGTCTGCGGCGACGACGCCCTTGGAATAGGGCTCGTCCATCACGTACACCGCACCGATTTTCGCGATGCTCCCTTCGAGCGCAGTCATGACCTCGGCGTAGCGCGTCGTGGCGCCCGCAACATCCAACTTGCAACCGCTCGCGGGGCCTCCGCCATAACAGCCCGAGAAGATCGCTTCACCGACATAGATGACGCAGCTCCCCGGCGCGCAGGCGTCGAGGGCGGTCTTGTCGGGGACGAAGCCGGGGCCACGCGTCCAAACCATGTTGAGGTTCGAGAAGCCCGCGACTTCACCGAGATGATTTTTGACGGCGCCGCTCTCTGCCGGATCCGAGCTCGGCCAACGCGCTCCCCAATAACCGTAGTAGGTCAGCGCCGGAGCACGTGCGACATCCGAGATCTCGAGGTCGTCGATCGTCGCGACGGCCTTGTCGTCGGGGAGGTGCGCTTCGAGAAACAAGTAGGAGCGGCGAGAGATCGCGTGCGCGAGGTCCGTTCTGAAGCTCGTGCCATTCACGACGACATCGGCACGCGCGGCTCCGTCGCTCGGCGATCCTTCGCGTGCACCAATGGTCGCGAGCTCGACGCGATACGACGCGGCCTTTGCCACACTGCCGAGCGCACGTGAGACGCCCTTTTCGTAAATCTGAACCGCGCCGCTCTCTTCGATGCGCAACGCAATATCCATCTCAACAGAGCTCTTCGGCGCGCCGAGAGGCGATAGTCCCAAGATCACCGCGCCATTCACGGGCGGCGTCGCGGTGAGGCCGAGCAAAAAGGTTCCCGTCGCAGCGGTCGTCGAAACGGGCGCGTCGAGACGCACTGCGGTGTCGATGAGTGCGAATGAAAGGGTTCCAGGATAATTCGGGTGGTTGACCTGCGCATGCCACGGCGAGGGCGGTGTCGCGGTTCCAAAGAGCGAAGGCAGGCGTGAACACGTCACGTCGTTCTCCACGGGCGCTTGCCGATCTCCCAGGCGATCGTTCAGGCCGTATCCCGGATCGACATCACTCGATCCTTCGAATCGGTCCGTGAAACGCGCCAGCGTCGAGACCTCGAGCTGTTCGAACGTGCTCACCCCCTCGGTCGCGCCGAGAAAGAGAAACGCGTGGCGCGGGGGAGATGCGATCGCCTCCAGCGGAACGTCGAGGCCGCCGACCGTCAGCCGTGAGTTCGCCGAGAGCGTGAGCTCGACATCGTACGTCGTCTTGGCGGGTATCTCGGCCGTCCCGATCACCCGGTCACCGAGATACGCGCGCACCGTGCCACGCGAGCTCACGGAGACCGAAAAGAGCGTGTCGTTCGCACCGGGAAGACCCGCACTCTTGGAATTCGTCGCGAGCGAGATGAATGCGCTCGCATCGCCGGCGATGTCGTCCGTCTTTGGATCGATGGTCGTGCGAATCGTCAATGGTGCGGTCGCCGCGGCGATCACCTCTGCATCGAGTCGCACGGCTCCTGCGCCCCAAAACGAAAGTGTCCCAGGAACTTTTGGGTGGCCCACCTGCGCCGTCCACGGGGCCGTCGTCGGCGTGCGCGTGTAGGTCGTTCCAGGAGAGGCTCCCTTTTGCCGCGAAGCGAGCGCGTCGTTGAGGCCGTAGAATGGATCGAGGTCTTGCGCAGTACCGTTGAAGTCATCGGTGAATGGCGTTCGCGCGAGGGGCGCCGCGCCGTCGAGAGAGCTTCCGCCGTCGTCGCCAGGGGAAACCGGCGTAGGGCCATTTCCGAACTCCTCGGTGTCATTCGAACACGCCGCGAATAGAGCGAGCATTCCCGCGGCCCAGCGCCAGCCCGTGCTCGGGCGCCCTCTCGAGAGAATCGTGCGGTGCATGGCGGAGAACGTACTTTGTGGAACCCGTTCGCGCAAACGAGGGGGCTGCCTTGCGCTGCAGTCCCGTGCGATGCTGCGCCGCACATGACCGAGCTTCCCTCGTTGGCTCCCGGCGCCCCTACAGCGCATTCTTCGCGCGGCGTTTACTGCAACCGCACGCTCAACTTTCGCAACGTCAAAGCGATCGGCTACGACATGGACTACACGCTGGTCCACTATCAGGTCGAAGAGTGGGAGCGTCGCGCCTACGAATACGCGCGTACTTCTCTCGAAGCGCTCGGTTGGCCCGTAGCGCAGCTCCAATTCGACACGAGCCTCGTGATTCGCGGTCTCATTCTCGACCTCGAGCTCGGCAATGTCGTCAAGGCGAACCGCTTCGGCTTCGTGAAGAAGGCGACGCACGGCACGCGTCCGCTCGACTTCAACGAAATGCGTGATGCTTACACGCGCACGTTGATCGACCTCCGAGAGCCGCGCTGGGTCTTCTTGAACACGCTCTTTTCGCTCTCCGAAGGAAGCCTCTACGCGCAGCTCGTCGACCTTCTCGATGCGAAGAAGCTGCCGGAGCCCATGGGGTACTGGGACCTCTACGAGGCCGTGCGCGTCGCACTCGACAAGACGCATGTCGAAGGTGCGCTGAAGCGCGAGGTCATCACGTCGCCAGACCGATTCGTTCAGCGCGATCCCGAGACCCCGCTCACCTTGCTCGATCAGAAACACGCCGGAAAGAAGCTGCTGCTGATTACCAACTCGGAGTGGGAGTACACGAACGCGATGATGTCGTACGCGTTCAACCCATTTTTGCCGACGGGAAACTGGCGCGATCTTTTCGACATCGTCGTCGTCAGCGCTCGCAAGCCCGATTTTTTCACGGGCAAGTTCCCCTTCTTCGAGGTCGTGAACGAAGAAGGGCTCCTTCGCCCGACGATCGGTGCGTTGAAGACGGGCTCGGCTTATTTGGGCGGAAGCGCCGTCGAGCTGGAACGCCGCCTCGGGATCTCTGGCGACGAGATTCTTTACGTGGGCGATCACATGTTCGGTGACGTGCACTTCACGAAGAGCGTGCTGCGTTGGCGCACGGCGCTGATCTTGCGCGAGCTCGAAGAAGAAATCGACGCCCTCTCGGCTTTCACGAGCTCCGAAGGCGAGCTCGCGGTCTTGATGGCCGAGAAAGAAGCGATCGAGCTCGAGCAAGCGCAGCACCGCGTCGACCTCCAACGCGCGCGCGCCGGTTACGGTCCGCGCTTCGGTAAAGAAGAAGTCGCGCCCACCAAAGCCAACGAGCTCGATGCCGAAGTCGTACGCATGCGCGCCCAAATCGAGGCGCTCGACGTCAAGCTCGCCCCTCTCGCAAAGAAATCGAGCGAGCTCTCCAATCCCACGTGGGGCCTCCTAACGCGCGCCGGCAACGACAAGAGCCACCTCGCTCGACAGATCGAGCGCTACGCCGACATCTATACGTCACGCGTCTCGAACTTCCTGCATATTACACCCTTCGCCTACCTCCGCTCCCCGCGCGGAAGCCTCCCCCACGATCCCGGCGCGCCACCAGCAGCGCCGATCGTTCCGGCACCGCCATAATCGACGCCCTCTGGCGCTGCCCTGCAACAAGCAAAGCAGCGCCGATCGTCCCTGCTCCGCCATAACGGGGACGACTACGGCGATTCTTCGTCGTCCCGCGCATCTAACGAGATGCGCGAAGCAATACAGCGAACGAGGGACAGACATCTCGGCACGTAGCCGAATGGGGTCGCTCGCCCAGTCGGCGATCCATTCGGCGCTGCACTAGATGGTCACTCGTTTTTGTCGGGCTCGGGCACGCCGTCCCCCGCGGCGACTCCGATCGCAACGCAGGTCGCCATGCATCCGCCGAAGAAGACGAGCGCCCCCACGATTACCCAGATCCAGACGTTCGACTTCGCACGCTGCGGCGGCGCGCCGTATGGATTCTGCGGATACCCTGGAGCAATGGCTCCCGGGGCATTGTTCCCCGGAAGATAGTTTCCCGGCGGCGGGACGTACCCTTGTGGCGGCTGTTGCGGGTAGCCTTGTTGCGGGGGGTAGCCTTGCGGCGGCGCATGGCCGTGCTGCTGCTGCGGCACATAACTCTGCTGCTGCGACGTATGCTGTTGAGCAGCCTGCTGCGGTGCGTACGGCGCTTGCGGCGGCGCAACGTACGAGCCTGGGGGCGAACCGAAAGGCGTGCTCGTGGGAAGCACACTGCCTCGTTGCGCGCGCTGCGGCTCCTGCGTGACCTGCATCGGCACGGCGAGGAGAGACGCCGTTCGATCCTGAGCGGGAAGCTTGCTGGCCGAGGACGGCGGCTGGAGCGGCACCGAGGCGAGCGTCGTTTGAAAGCGTGCGAGCGCATCGCTCATCGCATCCGCGGTCTGGTATCGAGCGGCTCTGTCTTTAGCGAGCGCCTTTTCGATGATCGGGATCAGCGCAGGTGGGACGTGCGCGCCGAAAGATGAAAGCGGGCGCGGCTCTTCGTGCAACACCGCCACCATCATCGTCGCGAGGCTGGCGGCATTGAAAGGCAACTGACCACTCAGTGCATGATACATGCATGCGCCGACTGCATAGATGTCTGCGCGTTGATCCGCGGGTTCCCCGCGCACTTGCTCGGGCGACATATAGGCCGGCGTTCCCATGATCGCGCCGGCCTGCGTGAGAGGTCGCGAAGACTCCTCTTCCTTGAGCTTCGCGATGCCGAAGTCGAGCACCTTCACGACATCGGTGACGTCCGAGATGCTCGTGAGAAAGATGTTCTCGGGTTTGATGTCCCGATGGACGATTCCTGCGCGGTGGGCCGCTGCGAGCGCCGACAAGAGCTGCAGCGCGATGCGCACGAGCCTTTTCGCGTCGATTCGCCCTTCGCGTTCGATGAGCCCGCCGAGCGTGGTGCCGGAGAGGTGCTCCATCACGAGAAACACTTCGCCATCGCCATTCGGCACGAAGGAGCTCGCGGCGTCTGCCGGGACGACGGGATACGCGTCCGAGATCTGCACGATGTTGGAGTGCCCGATGCGGCCGACGGCGCGCGCTTCGCGAAGAAAGCGCGCCACGAGCTCGCCATGCGTCGCGAGATGCGAATGAAGCATCTTCACTGCGACCTTGCGGTCGAGCTGCAAATCGATCGCCGTATACACGGCGCCCATGCCGCCTTCTCCGAGCAGCGCGTCGAGGCGATAGCGCCCTCGCAGCGTCGTTCCGAGAAAGTCGCTCATGTCATCGAGGATACGCGAGAATCCACTTCAGCCTGCATAGGCGTCTTCACCATGCTGGGTTGCATCGAGCCCTTCGCGCTCGTCGGTTGCGGCCACGCGCAATCCCATCGTGCGGTCGAGCAGTTTCAGGAGGATGTAGGTGACGATGCACGAGAACGCGAGCGCGACGACCGACGCGAGCACCTGCACGAAGAAGACTCGCACGCCGCCACGGAGGAGACCGTCTTGTCCACCTTCGGGATTCACGCGAAGGTCTGCGAAGATACCGGTCAAGATCGCACCCGCGAAGCCACCCACGCCGTGAACGCCGAACGCGTCCAAAGAGTCGTCGTAGCCGAAGCGATGCTTCGCGAGGACGGCGCCGTAGCAGATGATGCCCGCCGCAAAACCGATGACGATCGCCGCCCAGGGCGCGACGAATCCCGCAGCGGGCGTGATCGCAACGAGGCCTGCGACGAGGCCGGAAGCCACGCCGAGCGCCGTGGGCTTGCGACGGTGACGCCATTCGATGGCCAGCCAACCGAGCGCACCCGCAGCCGCACCGAGGTGCGTGTTCACGAAGGCGAGAGCCGCCAGCGCCGAAGAAGTGAGCGCGCTTCCCGCATTGAAGCCGAACCACCCGAACCAAAGGATGCCCGCACCCGTGAGCGTCATCGTGAGGTTGTGCGGGATGGGATGCTCTTGCGGATATTTGAGACGCTTGCCGACGACGAGGGAAGCCACGAGCGCAGCGCCCCCCGCCGTGACGTGCACCACCGTTCCACCCGCGAAATCGAGCGCCTTGAGCTTGAAGAGCCAGCCATCGCTCGCCCAGACCCAGTGCGCTACGGGAACGTAGACGAGGAGCGACCAGAGAGAGATGAAGACGAGATACGTCGAGAACTTGAAGCGCTCCGCGAACGCGCCAGAGATGAGCGCGGGCGTGATCACCGCGAACATCATTTGGAACGCGGCGAAGGCAAGCGCGGGAACGGTTTGGTATTGCGCGCCGACGAGCCCGCGGAAACCTACGTACTCGAACCCGCCGATGAGTCCGCCGTGGGAGGCGCCGAAGGCGAGCGAGTAACCGACCAAACAGAAGAGCAGCGAGATGATCGGAATCGCGCTCATCGAGTGCATGATCGTCGAGAGCACGTTCTTGCGACGCACCATGCCGCCGTAGAAAAGCGCGAGCGCCGGAGTCATGAGGAGCACGAGTGCCGTGCTGACGAGAAGCCACGCCGTGTCGCCGGAATTCACGAGGCGATGCTCTAACAGTGCTCGGTCGGAGCGACCAGCGTTAACCGACGCAACGCGTCAATGAGCCGTTTTTGAGCTCACAACGCGGTCTCGAGGCCTCATGGCGCACGCGGACGGAGCGCTTTCACTACCGCTTCACGAACCGTCCACGGTGCTCGGGATGTTCGTTTTCGAATGCTTCGAGGCTCTCGCGGGTGATGTCGACCTCGACGACGCCGTCACCGATGAGCTTGGCTTGGCATCCGAGGCGAGAGTTCGCACGAACGTCGAATGCCTTGTCGAGCATGTCGTCTTCTTCTTCCTCTTTTTCGCTGAGGAGATTGGCGCCGCTCGTAACGTAGATGTGGCAGGTCGAGCACGCGCACACGCCGCCGCATGCGTAGCCTTCCGGTGCTTCCAAGGTTTGCGCAGCCTTGAGAATCGAGGTCCCCTGGGGCACTTCGATTTCCCCGTACATCTTGAAGCGAACAATCGGCACTTTTCAGACCCCTTTCTCGATCTCGTCGAGCTTGCGGCCTTCAACGGCCTGCGCGATCGCGCGGTTCATACGCCGACCCGCAAATGGATTCGTAGCCTTGTCGAGCGATTCGATCGCGGCGGTGACACGAGAAGGTTCCGTACCTTCGATCGCAGCCCGCAGGTTCGCCATCGCGATGTCGATCCCGGCGCGTTCTCCCTCTTCGAGAAGCGCGGCATCTGCGGCGAGGGCTTTCTCGGTGCCACGAAGAATGCGCTGACCTTCGACGCGTGCTTCTGCGAGGCGTCGTCGCAAGAGATCGTCCTCACCAAAGTCGATCGCATCCATCAGCATTTTTTCGACCGCTTCGTCGTCGAGGCCGTAGGTCGGTTTCACCGAGACAGTCTGTTCGATCCCCGTCGTGAGCTCTTTTGCTTCGACGTCGAGGAGGCCATCCGCGTTCACCCGAAGCGTCACTTCGAGCTTGGCCATGCCTGCGGCCATCGGCGGAATCCCGCGCAACGTGAAGCGCGCGAGGCTCCGGCAATCGGCTGCGAGCTCGCGTTCGCCTTGCACGACGTGAATCTCGAAGCCCGTCTGCTTGTCTTCTTGGGTCGTGTAGCTCGCGCGCGCGGCTGTTGGAATCGTCGTGTTGCGCGGAAGAATCTTGTCGACGACGCCGCCGCCCACTTCGATTCCGAGTGAAAGGGGAATCACGTCGAGCAAAAGCGCCTGCTCCTCGAGTTGATCGCCAGCGAGCATTTCGGCTTGAATGGCAGCACCGAGCGCCACCACTTGATCTGGATCGAGATCGACGAGGGGTTCTTGCTCGAAGATCTTTTTTACGTAGGCGCGCACCGCAGGAACGCGCGTAGAGCCGCCAACGAGAATCACGCCGTCGAGATCTTTCGCCGCGAGCTCTGCGTCTCGGAGCGCGCGCTTCGCCGCTTTTCCCGTGCGCTCGAGCAGTCCGACGATGAGCTCTTCGAAGTGCGCGCGCGTGATCGCAACGGCACGCGTCTCGCCCGCCGCCGTCGGAAGATCGACGGTGAACGTTTCGGCATCCGTGAGCGCGTGCTTTGCGGTGCGTGCGGTGTCGAGCAAGAGGCGCTTGAATGCGGGCGGCATCTTCGTCTCTTCCCAACCGAGCGTCGTCGCGAAGAAGTGCGCGATCGCTTGATCCATGTCGTCGCCTCCGAGCGCGCTATCGCCACCCGTCGACTTCACTTGGAAGACGCCGTCGTCCAAAAGAAGAATCGTCACGTCGAACGTGCCGCCACCAAGATCGTAGACGGCGAAGGTTCCGTTCTTCTTCTTGTCGAGGCCGTACGCGAGCGCCGCCGCCGTCGGCTCGTTGAGCAGCCGAAGCACGTCGAGACCCGCGAGGCGTCCTGCGTCTTTCGTCGCTTGCCGCTGCGCATCGTCGAAGTAGGCCGGCACGGTGATGACGACGCCACCCACGGTGCCGATCTCGTCTTCTGCGCGACGCTTCAGCTCGAGCAAGATCTCGGAGCTCACTTCGACGGGCGTCACCGTTTCGTCGCGACCGACGCGAAATCGAACGACATTGGCCTCACCGTCTTTCGGTGTGACGAACTCATACGGGCCCATGCGCCGCGTCTCGGGATCGTCTCCGCCCCGCCCCATGAAGCGCTTGACGCTGACGATCGTCGTCGTCGGATGAATCGCCGCGCGCGCCTTGGCGGGCGTGCCCACGATGATCTCTTCACCATCGTAAGCAACGATACTGGGGACGAGCGCCTCTTGATTGCAATCGAGCAACACTTCCGGGCGCTCGTTGCGAACGGCCGCGACGAGTGAATGCGTGGTCCCGAGATCGATTCCGATCGGACGAGGACGAGCTGTGGGGTCGAAGATTTCGAGAAGCATGGTGGGGGCGCGCGCTCTCTCCGCGAGAAACCGCGGGAAACTTCACGTTGTGTAGTCCCTCATTCGGCTTTTTCAAAGGCCTTCCCTCGCGGTGCGGGTTTACCCGCTTTCGCACCTAGTCTACTAAACACCCATGGCTGAACCGACGCTCTCCGCCTTGGATCCCGAAATCGCGCGCCTCATCAAAGAGGAAAACAAGCGCGAGCACGAAACGCTCCGCCTCATCGCGAGCGAGAATTACGCGTCGCGCGCCGTCATGGAAGCGACGGGCTCGTGCCTCACGAACAAGTATTCGGAGGGCTACGCGAAGAAGCGCTACTACGAAGGGCAAGAGTCGATTGACCAGATCGAAGAGCTTGCGATCTCGCGCCTGAAGACGCTCTTCGGCGCCGAGCACGTCAACGTCCAGCCCTACTCAGGAAGCCCCGCCAACCTCGCGGTGTATCTCGCCTTTTGCAAACCGGGCGACACGATCATGGGCCTCGGGCTCCCCTTCGGCGGCCATCTCACGCACGGTCACAGCGTCTCGATCACGGGCATGTACTTCAAGAGCGTGCCTTACGGGGTTCGCAAAGAAGATTGCCGCATCGACATGGAAGAAGTGCGAAAGCTCGCCAAAGAGCATCGCCCGAAGCTCCTCTGGGCTGGCACCACCGCGTATCCGCGCACGCTCGATTTTGCGGCGTTCCGTTCGATCGCCGACGAAGTGGGCGCCGTTCTCGCAGCCGACATCGCGCACATCTCCGGGCTCGTCGCGACGGGTGTTCATCCCTCGCCGGTCGGTATCGCCGATGTCGTCACTTCGACCACGCACAAGACGTTTCGTGGTCCGCGCGGCGGCATGATCTTCACGAAGAAGGAGCATGCAGCGGCGATCGACAAAGCCGTCTTCCCTGGCCTCCAAGGTGGACCGCACAACCATACGACGGCAGGCATCGCCGTGGCTGCGCTCGAAGCGCAAGCTCCCGAGTACAAGGTCTACACGCAGAACATCGTCGACAACGCGAAGGCGCTCGGCGAAGCGCTCGTCGCCCGAGGATTCTCGGTCGTCACGGGCGGAACCGACAATCACCTCCTCTTGATCGATCTCACGAACAAGAACGTCCCCGGCAAAGTCGCATCGAAGGCGCTCGCGCGCGCAGGGATGGTCGCGAACTACAACGCCGTGCCGTTCGATCCTCGAAAGCCGTTCGATCCATCGGGCCTTCGTCTCGGTACGCCGGCGGTCACTTCGCGCAAGATGGGCAAAGACGTCATGCTGAAGCTTGCCGATTGGATGGACGAGATCGTCAGTGCGCCCGAAGACGAAGCAAAAATCGCTCGCGTCGCCGGCGAAGTGCGTGACCTCTGCGCGAGCTATCCCGCGCCCGGCATCGTCGTCTAAAGCACGACGTTCGCCGGTCCCTCCACACTTTGGGGGAGCTCACGAAAGACGGATCGGCCCTGTCGACGGGTCGCCTTTGCCTATGGTACGCCCCGATGCCATGGGTTTGATGCAGACACCACCACGCACGGCCGAAGAGCTCGAACGCTGCAAGCCGCTCGATTTGCAGCCAAACGAGGTTCTCGAATTCGACGAAGCCGAATGGTACCGCCGCGCGTATCGCGGCAAAGACGTGCCGCAACTCACGTGGCGCGCGGTCTTGATGGGTGGCGTGCTCGGCATGTTCCTCTCGGCGACGAACATCTACGTCGGTCTGAAGACGGGCTGGTTCCTCGGCGTCGCAATCACCGCGTGCATTCTCTCCTTTTCGATTTGGACGGCGCTGCAGGCGCTCGGTGTCGCGAAGACACCCATGACCATTCTCGAGAACAACTGCATGCAGTCTACAGCTTCGGCGGCAGGCGCGGCGGTCGGCCATCAGTTCATCACTGCCCTCCCCGCGATGATGCTGCTCAACAAAGAAGCGCATCTTCCGCTCCGCCCGAATCTCATCGTCATCGGCTTCTTCGTCCTTTTCGGCGGAATGCTCGGAACCGTTTTGGGCATCCCGTTCAAGCGCAACATGATCAACCGCGAGCGGTTGAAGTTCCCTTCGGGTGTTGCCGCCGCGACGACACTCCAGAGCCTCTATTCGCAAGGAAACGAAGCGCTTCACAAGGCACGCGCACTCCTCGTTGGCGGCGCCGTCGGCGCGCTAGTCCCGCTGACGATGGGCCTCAACATTCTCAAGAAGGTGGGTCCCGACGGCGCGGTAGAACGCGCCGCGCTTCTTCCGGACTCCTCGCCCATTTTCAACTGGATCCCGAACGTCTTCGGCTTCTCGGTCGGCCTTTCGAAGAAGCTCGACAAGGTGACGGGGCAACCCATCCCCTACGTACTTTCTGACTACCGCGTGATGCTCGATCACAGCCTCGTGATGGTGGCAGCCGGTGCGATCATCGGCCTTCGCGTCACGGGCAGCATGGTGCTCGGTTCGCTCGTCTTCCTTCTCTTCAATACGCGCCTCGGCATGCAAGCGTTCGTCGCGAAAACAAAGGACGGCTTCCTTCCCATGGGCGTCATCCCCGAAGGAGCGCACGACATGATCCCCGCCGTCACGAAGGCGGGCTCGGCGGTCAAGGAGGTCGGCATCTGGTTCGGCGCGCCGCTACTCGTCGCGGCGGGCATCATGGCGCTCGTTTTCCAGTGGCGCACGATCGGCCGTGCGTTCGCGGGCATCTTCAAAAAAGACTCCGGGGTCGCCAAAACGCCCTATCGCGATGCGGCTGGTGAGCTCGCGGTCGATCCCTATGACGACGCTCTCGTTCGCGCGACCGAGATTCCGACGTCGTGGTTCGTCGTCGGAATGATTGTCCCAGGTACTCTCATCTCCCTCATGGCTTGGCACTACTTCGAAGTGCCGCTCCTCTACGGCTTTCTCGCCGTCGGCCTGAGCTTCGTTCTCGGACTCGTCGCGTGTCGCGCAACGGGCGAGACCGACATCACGCCGAGTGGTCCCCTCGGCAAGCTCACGCAGCTCACGTACGGCCTCTTGATTCCGCAGAGCACGACTGCGAATCTCATGACGGCGGCGATTACGTCCGGCGCAGGCGGTGCTGCGGCCGACCTCTTGAACGATTTGAAGTCGGGCTACCTTCTGGGCGCCAACCCACGAAGGCAATTTCTCGCGCAGTTCTTCGGTCTATTTCTCGGCGCCATCGCCAGCACGCTCGTCTTCGCGGTGCTCGTTCCCGACATGAGCGTGTTCGACGGT
>JAHFDV010000690.1 GCA_023248815.1 Myxococcales bacterium | reverse complement strand
AAGCGAGCGCGCTGAAGGCTTCGCCCCTTTGCCGATGAAAAGCTTCGGTTCGATGAGGGGGAGCATAGCTTGCCGAAACCAATCGCGCGCCGCGCTGTTCGCTACGCTCGGGCCTTTCGTCATTTTCTCCATGGCCCCCACGCCGCGCGCTCTCCGAAGCGCTTCACCGGTCCGAGCTCTCCGCCTTCGGTTTCGGCATCGAGAATCTCCGCGGCCGCGATTCGCAGCTCGGGGTTGGCGCTCGATTCGAACGATGCACGCACGCGCAGACGATCATCGACGGATAGGCTCCTCTTCACGAGCGCGAGCGCGGTCACCCGTGCACACTCGTCCACCGTGGCGTTCTCGACGATCTCGCGCAGGTCTTCGATCGGAAGCTGCGCGTCCCGATACCCTTCTTGCCGCTCGCGCTGTTCCATCACCACTCGCACGCGCTCTTGTGGGGAGGCCAATGAGAGAAGTGTTTCTTCGGAAACGAGACGCGGTGCCCTCCTGCGCTCTTCAAAACGCGACAGCGCCACCTGGAGTGCCTGAAAAATAGATTCGTACGTCTCACCGTCCTCTTGCGAAACGAGCGCGATCCACAAATTTGAACCGTCCTTGAGAGTGACGTCGACGCCCGCCCGCCCGACGGAAAGGACGCTTCCTACGCTTCGCGTAAGCTTCGACACATCTGTAAATTTCAAAAGCCTCGCGCCGAGGAGAGATCGCAAAAGAAGGCCTTCGTGGCCGATAACGAGCGTCGCGCCGATGGCGCGTGCGTGCGCGAAAAAGACGAGGGCGGGCAGGAGAAGGAGGAGTGGCGCCAGCCCATCGCTCCCAACGGCGAAGAGCCCCACGATCGCCGCGACAATGACGATCACGATCGCGAGAATGGGGCCTTCCGATTTTCCGAACTGTTCGACAATGGAGAACGCCAGAAGATCAGAGTCTCGAAATCCGAGAACCCGCCGCAGCTCTAGCGCTTGCTCGAGAGGCATCTTCGCCCGAAGCACTCCGTCGTTCTTGGTCTTCAACGTGATCTCGGCTGCTGGAAGCGGGATTACCGAAACTCCGAGAACTTCGGTCACCGGAAATTTCGTCGTCTTCGAGTTCAGCGAACTCTTCCACTGGACTTGAATCTTCGTTCGCGTCGCCCAGGTCACGAATCCATCCGCGATCTGAATGTGGACGGGAAAGATCTCGTCGGGTCGGAGCCACTCCAAAAAGGTTTGGCGCTCGCCTCCAAGCATCGTGCCGGCAAAGCTCTTCGTTTCGATGCACTCAGCATAGCCCGCAAAAAGGCCCTTTCACGTTCTCCCGGACCTCCTATTGGTTCGCCCTCCGCCCATGCTAGATTCCCTTTTCAATGCAGCGCGCCCCCAGCAAGACCGAATCGGCGATCTTTCACGCCCTTCTCGTCACGACGTCGGCCCTCATTCTCACGTGCATCTTCCTCATCTCGCAAAAGGCTCCCATCGAGCGAACGATGGGCGTCGTGCAGAAGATCTTCTACTTCCACGTGCCTTCCGCCTACGGGATGTACATCGGCGCGGCCGCCTGCTTCGTCGGCTCCGTCGCTTACATGCTGAAGCCGACCGATACGCGTGACGCCCTCGCACGGGCCGGCGCCGAAGTGGCGGTCGTCTTCGGCGCGATCGTTCTCACCACGGGACCTCTGTGGGCCGCCAAAGCTTGGGGCTTCTATTGGACTTGGGATCCGCGCCTCACGACATCGATGCTGTCGGTCATGATGTACGTCGCTTACGCCGTTCTGCGCGCGTTCTCGGGAGACAGCGTCGGCGAGCGTAAATTCGCAGCGGCCCTCGGGATCATCGCCGCGTTCAATCTGCCCATCATCCACTACAGCGTCCAGAAGTGGAGTGGCCAGCACCCCACCGTCATTGGCGCCAAAGGTGGCGGCCTGAAAGACGTCTGGATGACGCGCACGCTGCTTTTTGGATTTCTCGCCTTCACCTGCTTTGCGATTCTCCTCATCTGGGGGCGCATGCGCCTCGAGATGGCGCGTCACCGGCTCGCTCGCGCCGAAGAAGACGCGCTCGATCTCGGTCTCGACGATCGTGAGTCGGTCTAATTTCCCTGCCCGCTTTCTCTGAGAGGACGACATGCAAACGAACACGACGCAGCAACCCGCAGGCACTTCGTTCGTCGCCGTAGAAGGCGGAGGTGAAACGCGTGATGGCGAGAAGCTCCTCGTCACGGCCTACGCCGTCATCTGGGTGATCTTGATGGTGTGGATCGCATCGCTTTGGCGCAAACAAGCGCGCCTCCACGAGCGCATCGACGGCCTCGAGACCGCCATCGATCGCGCGAGTCAAAAGGGCGCAGACGCGAGCGCAAAGGGCTGAATCGTCGTGAGCTTCACTCCCACGATCGAGCACGTCATCTTCATTCCTGCGGTCCTCATCATCGGAATGGTCTTCGGCCACGTGATGGGCGCACGCTCCGCTCGTGCCGAGCTCGACCGCCGGCGAAAGCGCATGAAGGAATAAGGGCAGTCCGGAACCCGACGCCCGGGAGCAAGCGCCCTGTCGAATAACGCTGCGACAATGCGGCGAAGCT
>JAHFDV010000689.1 GCA_023248815.1 Myxococcales bacterium | reverse complement strand
AGGACCGTGCGACCGGCAACCGACCGCCGTACGAGCGTCAGGTCGAATCCAAAGACGTCGAACGAGCGGGGCGTGTCTCCTTCGACTTCCGCTGCGAACGCTGCCTGAACGATCGGAGGGCGACTTGCGTCTCCCGTGCTGGATAGAAGGGTCGCAATCTCCTCGAGACTCACGTTCTCGTGCAATGAAGCTCGCTCACGCACGCGCGAAAGTTCCAATACGAGATGCTCGAATGTCGTCTGTCGCGACCAATGGAGGCGGAGTGGCAACGCGGCAGCACGATTCGGAGAGAACGCCCCCACGATGATGTCCCGTCGATTCGTCTGGAGCGAAAGAAACACCGCGAAGGCCGCGAGGATCGTCGCGTTGATGTCTCCGGCTAGCCTCGATGAGAACTCGGAGATCGCTCGGGCGAGCTCGGAAGGCAGAACGGCAGTTTGTTCCGCCGTCGCCCGTCCATAAGGAACCGTGCGCGCTCGGTCGGTCGGAAGGTCGAGAACGAGCGAGGCACCGCTCAATTCGCGCTTCCAGAAGGCGCGATCACGAACGAGGAGTGCTTGCTCCTCCAAATCGGCGAGCCAGCGATCGAGCAACGGGTCGACTCCCAAGATCGCACGTGCCTGGAAGGGCGCGTCGACACCGTCCACTCCCGCCGCCAGCACACGCTCGAACGCGGCGAGGATCGACGCCGCTTCTTCAGCCGTGGCAATCGCCGGATCAATCGCGAGAGACAGCGTCAGGCGTTTCGCGGCGGTGACCTTGGCGATCGCCAACGAGTAGGGCTGGTTGGTCTGTCCGAACGTCTCGCCTTGCTCTGCGCCTGCGCTCTCTCCGGTGCCGCTTCCATAGACATGGAAGTCGACGAAGTTGAGGAGCGCCTCGAAAGGTTCGCGACCGAGGCTCTGCTTGACGCGCGACACGGGGTAGCGACGGAACGGCAAGAGCGAGGCCTCGGCCTCGTGAACGCGCGCGACGAGTCCTCCGAAGGTGCCCGAAAGCGCGGCGCGAATCGGCGCTGCGTTGAGAAAGAGTCCGAGAACTCGTTCGCCGTCTTCGGTCTCGACCCGGCCATGTGTCGTGAGTCCGGTCACGACGTCGTCGGTGTGCGAGAGCGCGCCGAGCACGACGAGATGTGCCGCGAGAAGAACGCTCTTCAGCGAGACGGCGTTCGTGCGCGCGAAGGCCTCCAACTTTTGAACGAGGGGACCCGAAATTTCGCGGTCGACGCGATGGATCTCACCACGCTCGAAGGCTCCGATCTCCGCTGTATGCCTTCGAGGAAGAAGGCGAGGTGCGTCGCCCGAGAAAAGCGCTTCGAAAAATGCCTGCGCCTCGGGCGAAGAGACGGCCGCGCGTTCCAGCAAGACGTAGTCGCGGAAGAGCGACGCTGGAGCCGGCAGCGCGAATGCCGCATCGTCTCGAAGCGCGCGGTAGTGCGCTAAAAGCTCACTCGAAAGGAGAGCGACGCTCCACCCATCGAGAATCGCGTGATGGAAAGACATCACCACGTGGAACGACGACGGCGAGAGAACGTGGACGATGACCCGAAAGAGCGGTGGCGTCGACCAAACGAACGGTCGATGACGCTCGTTCTCGATCGAAGCGGAGAGCATCGCCTCGCTCGGATTTTGGCTTGAGCGGTCGACGACTTCCAAGGGCGTAGTCACGGCGCGATGAACGAGCTGCAGTGGCTGGCTGTATCCCTCGAGGGCGAAGGAGGTGCGCAAGATGGCGTGACGCTTCACGGCGTCTGCGAGCGCGTGCTCGAAGGCCTGCGCGTCGAACGACAGGCTGAGCCGGTAGCTCGCGACCTCGTGATACATCGCGTCGCCGCCTGCCAACGTGTGAAACACCATGCCCGCCTGGAGATCGGTGAGCGGGTACGCGTCTTCGAGGTCTTCGGGAAGTGCAGCACGGTCCTCCGCCGTCAACGCCGAGAACGCCACGCTCCCCTTCTCCTCGTGCGTCGCAAGCGTCGTGATTTCTGCGAGCTCGGCGATGGTCGCCCGATTGAAGATGTCTTGAACGGTCAGCGAGAGACCGCGCTTCTTCGCCTCGGCGACGATCTTCATCGTGCGAATCGAGTCGCCACCGATCTCGAAGAAGTTGTCGTGAACGCCGACCGTCTTCAGATCCAGAACGAGCCGCCAGATCTCGACGAGAGCGGCTTCGGTATCGTTTCGCGGAAGCACGGCCTCGGTTTGCGCCGCAAGCTCTGGCTTCGGGAGCGCTCGTCGATCGACTTTTCCGTTTGCGTTGATGGGGAGACGATCGAGTACCGTGATGGTCGTCGGCACCATGTAGCTAGGTAGCTTGGCCGCGATCAGCGCTCGCAGCGCGTCGATGCGTGACGCCGAGTCTTCGCTGCCGCTGGCAGCGCGATCCCAAACGACGTACGCGGCGAGGTACTTCTGCTGAGGAACGTCTTCACGCAGCAGCGCCACTGCCGCTGTGAGTTGGCGTGTCGAAAGAAAGGCGGCTTCGATCTCGCCAAGCTCGATTCGAAAGCCGCGCAGTTTGATCTACTGATCGATACGCCCGAAATATTCGAGCTCGCCGTCGTGAGTA
>JAHFDV010000046.1:6035-20459 GCA_023248815.1 Myxococcales bacterium | reverse complement strand
ATGACGCGCCCACCGAGATTGTCGGTGAGAGGGGCGGGAGCAGCGAACGGCGGACCCACGGTCGAGCGATAGCGAAGCGTGTAGACGCTGTCGCCTTGGTCGCACGAATAGATGAGCATGTTGTCGACGACGGTGAGTTTCTCGGGTCGCACGCACTCGGTGTCGGGCGGGAACGTGGCGGGCGCCGTGAATGCATTGCCATTCGAGCCGTCTAGCGAAGTACCTCCATCGCCGGAGGGCTGTGCGTCGCCGGATGATCCCGCTTCGATGTTGATCACGCCGCCATCGAGGAAGCTATTCGGGCGGCTTCCTTCGCGAGCGGCATCACCACATACCTGCACCGCAGGATCATGCGGCGCGCATGCGGAAGATGCGACGAGCTCGAAGCGATTGTCAGCGGCTGCTGCGGATCGCTTTTGGCACAGCCCCGGCGCAAGCCGCACGCGACCGTTCCCGATGTTCGCGACGACCGCGGAGGACAAGGGGACGTAGCAGCCGCTGTTCGGGCCCGTGACACACTGACCATCACCGCCGCTCGGAAACTTCGCCGCAAAAGACGAAGCTCCCGGCGCATTGCCTTCGCACGCATCGTCGAGCGCGACGGTGCTCGGAGTCGCGAAGCAGGTCGTCACGTCGTAGCAGCTCGCGGATTGCGCCGTTCCCCCGCCGAAAACGGCGCCCTCGCTGTAGGCCGGCAACGTGCTCGAATCGACGGCCGCCGAGGCGCATGCGCCATCGATCGACGTTTCACCTGCCGCACACTTCGAGAGAACGCTGGGGGCACTGCGCGCATCGAAGTCGCCTTCCTTTGCATCGATGACATCGCGAAGAAGCGAGCCCGCCGGTAGCGTTCCCGAGGCCGATCCGTCGTTGACCCACTCGATGGGTAGTTGAAGGAGCGCAGAGCGATCCGTCGGAATGGTCGTAATCGCCTGGCGGAGCACGCGCGCGCTCGTGCCTTGAAAGGCGTAGACGCGAATGTGCACGGGTTTCGCGCTCGTGCGGCTCCCGATGAGCGAGGTCGTCGTCGGGAAGTAAATCGTCGGCGCGATCTCTGCGACCTCGTCGAAAAGGACTTTTCCTTCGGAGGTCACGATGAGCCCCACGTGATCGATGTCTTTGCGAGCCTGCATATCCGTCGTGATCGACACCATGATCGAACCCGGTGCCGGAATTTCGTCACCGCTGCAGGCTGCCACGACGGCCGCCCCGAGGAGAGTCGCAAGAAGGAAAAGACGCGAAGAGCGCATCTCTCGAACGTACCTTATGCGCTTCCTTCACCGAGAATCGATTTTGGGCTGGAGACTATTCTCGCTAGCGCCGTAGGATGATTGGGCACATGGCGACCTTTCGCTTTCGGACGATCATCGAGGAGGAGATTCGCAATGTCGCGCGCGTCTTCCACGACGATCCCCGCGTCGCGGAGGTCCTTCTCGAGATCACGCTTTCGATCGCCAACTTCCAAGAAGAGGGACAGCCGATTGCACCGCTCGTCTTCATTGGGACCGACCTCGAGACGATCTGTAATGCCGTGCGCGGTGCATCGCCGCTTCCGATCGGTCACGGCCCGTTCGACGCCGACACGGCGCAGCGCGCCTTGAAGAGCTGCGTACCCCTCGGCAAGAGCCGCGAGTGGGCGGCATACCTTCTCAAGAAGGGGGATCGCCTCGAGTACGGTGTACTCTGCACTGAAACGTCTACCCTGCAGCTGACCTCCTTCGAAGCGCTGCGGCGCTCGAGTCGCGTCGAAGGCTCTCCCGTGCTCGGGCTCACGCGTCTCGGCAAAAGCGTCGTCGAGCTTCGCGGAGTCTCCGGCGAGCGCACGCTCTTCGACTTCTCGGGGCGCAGCGAAGATCTCGTGACCTTCCCCGAGTTCCGCGAGCAGTTCGTCGCCGCGGTCACCCGCGACATTCCGGCAGACATTCGCGATCTCGCCCGCACCTTCTTTTACCGAGTCGCCGTCGACATCCTCCTCAGTGAGCACGGCTCGCTCGTCGCGGTGCTCAAAGACTCGAACAGTCGCCCTCTCGTGCTCGACGACGGCATCTGGTTCGAACAGGCCGTCGACATCGCAGATCTCATTCGTTCGTACGCCGAGCCGACCGACAAGAAACGCCGCAGCCTCGGATCCCATGCGCGCCTGATTCGTTCGATGATCGAGGCCGACGGCATCACGATCTTTGCGCCCGACGGGACCCTTCGCGGTTATCGCGCGTTCGTGAGGCGCGCTTCGAAAGGCGAATCTTCGGTCGCTGGAGTCGGCGGCGCACGGCGTCGCGCGTTCGACATCCTCCGAGAAGAAGTCGGCGATTCCCTGCTTCTCGCCATGTATCGCTCGCAAGATGGCGCACGAGACATCTGCGCGGCCGTTGATCTCGCTTCGCACTAGCCGAAGGGGCGCGTGCCAACACGACCCAGCGTGACAATCGTGCGAGAGCTCGGAGGTCGTCGCGATCACAGGATTACCTTGTTTTTCAGCCAATTCCAGGCGCGCACGCGTTTTGCAATGCAGTGCCGCCATGAGACTTCCATCGATGTTCAAGAAGAAGACGGACGCCCGCTCGCTGCTCGAAAGCCTTTTTCCGGAAGTGATGCAGACGGAGATGTCTGCGGTCCTTCATTGCGACCGCGAAGCGACGCGGCTCGATGGACGCGCGGGACGCCCGATGCATCAAGTGTCGAAGCACGCGCGTGCTTCGCTCGCGAAACTGGAGCGCATGGGAAAAGCCCGCGGCTTCGCGCCGCCGAGCATCGGCAAATCCATCGGCCGTATCTTCTCCGAGACACGTGACAAGGTCGCCGATCGCCTCGTGTCCGCCGAGACCTCGTATCGAGGGACGATGATCGGCATGCGTCACGGCTATGACCTTCTCTCGCTCACGCACGCCGTCGCTCGCGAAACGGGGGATGAAGAGCTCGCAGCCTTCTGCTCGTCTTGGCTGGAAACCCGCGGGCCGCTCATCGAAGACGCCGCGAAAACCTTGAGTTGGTTCGCTCACCATCCTGCTGCGGCTCAGGCTCGCGCGGTTCCGCTCCTCCCGTTCGGTCGCTCGCGCTTGTCGCATCAGTGAGACGGCTCGTCACCGAGAAGGCGCGTCGACAAAACGACAGCGCCCTCACCGAAGCAAGGGCGCTAATCGCGAGCGCTCGTAGCGCTGGTTACTTCGGAGTCGCGGCGAGCATGCACGTGCCGTAGGTGGATTCGGCAGCGCGGAACGCTTTCTCTTCTTCCACGCAAACGCTGTCGTCACCGAGCGCATCGGCGCAAGACTTCGCGCGGCAGTTGTAGAACGCCGCGGCTGCGTTGCGGAGCGTCGCGCCCGTGTCGCACGACTCGGTCACGAATGCCCACGTATTGCGGAACATCGCTTTGCAAGATGCGAGCGTCGACGCTGGATAGTGAAGCTGATCACCACCGTCCTCGTTCACGCAACGCGCGGTCGTCTCGCACATCGCATCGCTCGCCGCGGAGTACGTGTCTGCCGGGCGGTTGAGGCCGAGCCCATGATCGGGCTTGCGTACGTTTGCAATCAAGCCCATTGGCGGGCCCGCATTGACGATGTAGCCCGCCACGCAATGAATCTCCGTCTCGTTGAAGACGGCGTCGGCTTTGGTCGCCTTCATCACGTAATCGCCTGGCGGAACGCGGTAGAAAAAGACGCCACCATCGATGCTGGTGAGCGGCTGGTCGACATCCGGAAAGACGGCTTCGTTGAAGTAGATCGGGCCGGTTCCCGCGGGAGGTGGCGGCTCGAGATGCGCTGCGACACCTGGAAGACCTTGACGCGGATGCGCGTAAAGCGAACCGCCGAAACGCGCTGCCGTGCTGGCGATCGCGCAGTATTTGTCGAGCTCGGGATCTTGCGGAACGAGCGAGGAGAGCACCTTGTAGAGCTCCGTCGAAAGGATCTGCACGGGGAACGGATCGATTCCGTTGGGACCGGGGCGCAAGGTTCCCGTCTGCGTCGGCTTGAAATCAGGGTGTTCGACGATGAGCGTGACGGGCTGTCCTTCTTCGAGCCCTTCGAATCGGAAGTGCGCGTCGGTCGTCGTCGTCAGCGTCTTTTCCGGATGCTCGAGCACCGTGACCTTGGCGCCTTGAACACGCGGGCCGGGGACTTCGGTGAGGAACGCGAGAACGTCTCCTTCGATGGCCACCATCTTGGGGAGGCCCGAGCAGTCCGCCTTGCAGTGCTGCGACGTGCCGTTGAGGGCGCCTTCGTCACATGTCTCGCCGGCCTCGACGATGCTGTTGCCACAGCCGGTCTTGCCCGCATCGACGACGGGCTCCGTTTTTGGAGTGGTGTTGTCGTCACTTCCGCAAGCCACCAGCGCGACGAATCCTGCCGCGAGCACACCCATCAATTTAGTCGTCATCGTTCCTCCAAGATCTTTTCGGGGTATAGCATCGGGGTCGCTTTTTACAGGCGAAATCTGACTTACAGGTCACTTGCTGCGGCGCGTCGCACGCTCCGCTTCGTCTTTGGAAATGACGCCGTCTCGGTCCGTGTCGAGCGCGCGCATGACGAGGTCGGTCGTGATGCTCGAAGCTGGGCTTCCGCTGACTTTCGTAATGGCTGCCGCGATGTCGGCCATCGTGACCTGCCCATCTTGGTCGCCATCGATCGCCGAGAAGTGTCCGAGCTCGCGCCAAAGCTCGAGAGCGAAGGCATCGATGAGGACGAGCTTCACCTCACGACCGCTTCCCACGGCGGGCACTTCCTCGGGATGCTCCTCTCCGAACGTCGCGAGGGGCTCGATGTGGTCCAGCACGAGAAGGAGATTGCGAACGAGCGCCACGCGATAGCTGCGATTGGAATCGAACGGCATTCCCGCGTGCGCCACGATCACATTCGCTTCGTCGAGAACGAGACCATCGTCCACTTGGAGAAAGCCGCCCGCCGGAACGGGAGCGAGCTTTCGCGAGAACACGATCCCATCGCGGAGAACCGTGCCAGGAATCTGGGCGACGACGAGCTCGTTGCTGAAGGGAACCTCGCTCTTGAGATCGCCGTAGGTGAAGCGTTCCCGATACTCGCGAGCGCCACGGATGCCACCGCCGTTGATGATCGCAATATCGGCGCTCAGCGCGTCACGGACGCGTGAGGCCAAGAGCGTCCCCATCGACGTCTGCCGTGTGCGCGTTCCGATTGAAGAGAGCACGACGCCGCGTGGCAACGTCACGAGCGAGGCGTTCTCGAGATCGCGCACGCGCTCCATGTGGTGATTGACCTTTGCGCGGAGCGGAGCATTTTCCTGGTAGCGCGCCACGTCGTCGACGCGAACGCTCACGGTCGGAAAATCGCTTCCCGTCTTGGGCATCTCGGTCGGCCACCGCAGATCGATGACGAGGGCATGAAGCGCGTCCGACCCTGCTTTGACGATCCACGTTCCTTCGAGCTGCTCCAGATGAAGCTCGTGCTCGTGCCCTCCAATCACGATGGGGAACGGCGGCGTCCGCGCGGCCATCACGAGGGCCTTGTCGTCGGGGAGCGCTTGGTGCGTGAGGGGAATGACGGTCGCGCAGTTCTCTTCTCGCAAGAGGCGCGCCGATTCTTCGAGCGCGGCTTCATTTGCAGGGATCGCCGTGCCATCGAAGGGAAGGCGACGATAAAGACTCGGATCCGTGAGCACGGTCCCGACGAGACCGACACGAACGACGCGTCCCGACCTCGCGCGCACTTCGACGACGTCTGACTTGCGCATCTTGGGATCGAACCCAGGAAGATTGGTGCCAAGGCAGATCGCCGAGAGCTCGCTCACGCGCGCGTGCAATTCTTCCGACGAGATGTCGTCTTCGTGATTTCCGAAAATGACGTGCGTGACGCCGAGGTCGTTCATGCAGTCGACCATTCCGCGCCCTGAATCGAGGCTCGAAAGGAGACTCGGCGAAACGAAATCGCCAGCGAGCGTCACGAGCGTCGTATCGGCGGGATCGCTATCACGATGGTGCGCGATGAGGCTCGCCATCTTCGGCAAGTTCTCGAGCGTGTAGACGTCGTTGAACGCGATGATGCGGAGTGTCGGACCCATCGATGCGGTCGAGCGTATCTCGGGAGCCGCTCAGTAGCCGTCTGGAACGTACGCCGAGATGACGGCATCGGTCGAAGCCTCGCTGCACTTTTCGCCCGCGGGGCAGAAGAGCGGAATCTGGCTCTCGAGATAGGTCGCGTAGAGATCGTTCATGCCGTCGACGCTCTTTTTTGCGAGGCCCCAGGAGTTCTTGATGCGGAGGAACTCGACCTTCGTATCCTCCGAAAGCGCGGCTTCGAGGATCTTCGGATCCGTCACCGCCACGCCGGCCTTCAACAGGCCGTAGCCCGGTACAGTCGCCTGGTAGTCGGACAGGACGACGATGTGCGAGCCCTGCTTGGCCGTCGCTTTCTTCGGCGCGTTGCGGAAGCTGCCGTCGTTCTGCATGGCGCTCTCGTCCAAGAACCAGTGGAGGACTACTGGCTGGCGATCGTGGAGCGCGTGCTGAATGCTTCGATAGAAGCCTCGCGCGTAGCTATCCGGCGCGATGGAGTGCCACATGTACTTCTTCCAGAAATCTCGGCCGAGCGCGTCTTTCAACGTCTTCACGATTGGCTTGCCGTGGTCCATCACGACCGCAGGCAATTTCTCGGCGACGCGAATCGGCGTGCCATCGGCGTTGCCCGGTCTCCGATCGAGCGTGTCTCGGACGTCTTTCCCAAACGCTTTGTCGAGATACGCGACGACTTGCGGACGAAGCTTCCAGACGCGATCGAGCACCTCGCGAACTTTCGCGGGATCGCGTCGATCCTCTTCGGTCTTCAAGGCGCCGGTTTTGAACTCGACCTCCAAGGCAGCGAGTGCCTTCGATTGAATGTCGCTCGCAGAGGTGTCTGCGTTCGGAATGAAGTCAGTCTCCGCGACGATGCCGTAGCGCCAGATGAGACCGAGTCCGTCCGTTACCGCTCCGCCGCTGTCGACATCGGTGTAGTTGGAAACGATGTACTGATACCAACTCCAGTACGTGAGGTACGCCTCCGAGAAGTTCACCTTCGCGGCTTCCGCGTCCGCGCCGGTCGCTTCGAGCGCTTGCTTGTGGAGCACTTCAGTCCAACCGACACTTGCGTAGATCCAGCAGTTGCCGATCGTCTGCTTTTTGACCGACGTGTTGCCGATATCGACGATCGAATCTTCCGCCGCATCACTCGAAGGCTCGACGCCGCATGCAACGCTCGTCGCCGCGAGAGCGAGCGACGCAAAGAGGGCGGGGAGAAAGTGGAAGGATCGCATACGACAATCGCTCTAAAGCAAGTGTCGTACCGTTGCCTACACGCGTTTATTGCAGCGAATCGAGCACATTTGCCTGTCTAGGAACCAATGCGTTCCGGCTTGCTGGATCGCGCGTTAGCCAACCGCGGGCTGCACGTGAGCGACGTCAGGGCTCGAGGGCGAAGCAATAGATGCCGCCGTAGCCACCGTAATAAGCGACGGTGTTCGAAAGTCCGCCTTCAGCGTTCCAGACACCGGGATCGCATCCCGCTGACATAGCTGCGGTGGTCCAGCTGACCTCGGCGTCTTGCCCTGGAAATGACCATTGATGGCCAAGCCGAGGGCCAGATCCGAATCCTCCCGAATCGAACGTGGTCCAGTCTCCGCACGTCCGCGGCGTCCCTGCGTCTGACAGACTGATGTTGCCCGCGTAATCGCTGGCTGTGAGTACGAGCTGAGGGATTTTCGTTCCCGTTCCGCCGAACGCAGCGCGGTTCGGCACACCATCTTCGTTGGGAAGATCGTTTCGTAGGAGGGCGTTCGTTCCCGGCCGCGTCTGCAAAAGCTCCGTCAGGTTCTGCGCGAGCAGCGCGCCCGTGCGGTCGTACCAAGGTCCCGTTCCGATGCGATTCTTCGCGTGCTGTATCGTCGCGCCACCCTCGTTGTACGTGCTCAGAAACGCGCGCCACGTTTTCGCGCTCGCCGCCGGCATCGACTTCTCTGCGAGGCGCTTGCAAATGCGATCGGCTCCGAGAATTCCTTTCTGGCCCTCGTAGTCGAGCTTGCCGCCGAAGCCGACGCCCGTGTCTGCAAGAGCGGCCATACCTTTGTAGCTCGTGACGAAGAAACTGAACTTCGGAGGGCCCGCATCCGTGATCGGCTGGCTGTCAGTCGGTTGGCTGTCGACGCAAGAACCGCTCGCACATGCATCTTCTACCGGAGGAATCACAACGGGCGCGTCGGTGGAGGGATCGGGACCTTCGTAGGTGTCGAGCAACGTCGCCGACACGTTGGCTCCGGTGCAACCTCCGGTGATGCTGTCGCACGTATTTCCCGGAGCGCAGTTCGAGACGGCTTCGTTACCGACCGTCGTCACTTGCTGCGCGCAGACTGCCGAAAGGATGACGTTGAGCTCGGCCACACGATCGGTCGGGATCTGCGTGACGATGGCGTCGCGACGATCGAGCGCGATCGCCGGAGACCTCTGCCACGCGGAAACGACGATCGTCGCGCTCGCGGTCTCGTCACCATTCGAGACGATGCTGATCGTGCTCGGCAGCTTGGTCGCAGGAAGATCGTATTGCGACTGCAGCAAGACTTTTCCGCCCGGCGCCGTGATGACGACCTTGATGTAGTCCGGCGCGATCTTGCCGTCGGTCGACAAGACCAGCATCAGGCCGCCGCGCGCGGGGAGAATGCCGGCGCTGCAGGCGATGATGCCGCCGACGATGAGCGAAGAGAGGACTGCGCGCTTCGTTGTTTTCAATGCGCCGAGAATACGCGAATAGGTCGCGTGAGCCCAAGAGTCGATTGCGCCGAAAACCCGGCCGATCTCGCGCGTATGGTATCGTGGCTCCCCGTGGATGAAGCGTCGAGCCATAGTGGAGAGCCATCCGAGCTGCTCCTCCCGTACGACCGCTTGAACGCGCCGAACGTCGGTTTCCGCGAAGCGAAGCGCCGCATCGAGCTCGGGCATCACGCGAGCCTGTCGCAAGACGAGCTCGCCGCCGCATTCATCGCGCTCTTGGCCCGCGTCACGGGGCAGTCGTCCGTTCCAGTAGTCTTCGTCGAAGACCTCGAGCCCAACCGAGCCGCCGTCGTTCGCTACCGCGACGTCACGTTCGAGGCAGACCGTGCGGTCAAGTTCGTCACGCTCTGGAATCGCGTCAAAGAAGCGCGAGACGCGGATGGCCCAGGTGACCCCCTGACACGTCCACGCGCCGCGATTTCATTCTGGCCCGCGCCCGCCATCGTGGCGGATCTGCAGCTCGTCATCGAGGGCAGCGACAGCCGTCTCGCCGCGAGCTTCTATTACAACGCGGAGCTCTTCGACGAGCGCACGATGGGCGCATTCTCCGATCGGCTCTCGACGATCCTCGAATGCATCAATCCTGGAAAAATCGTCGGACCCATCCAGGAAGCTGGTCTCTTCAAAGCCATCGGGGCGCTCACGCTTCTCTCGCCCGACGAAGCAACGCGGCTCCGAGACGCGGGGGAGGGGAGCGAAACGCGCTCTCCCGTCGAGCCGGTTCACACGAGCATCTAGCGTCACGCGCGGTCTCATCCCCAGAGCCTTGCTGTCCGCTTTCGCGACACTTCGCTCGACTACCGCACCCTCAACGAACGTGCGAATCGCTTCGCACGCTTTCTCTTTGCCGCTAATGCGCGCGCCGAATCGCGCATCGTCGTGTCGCTCGAACCATCGCTCGATGTTGCCGTCGTGCTACTCGCGGTCCAAAAAGTGGGGGCAACCTTCGTCCCACTCGAGCCGACGTACCCCGCCGCCCGCATTCGAACCATTCTCGAAGACACGATGCCGACGCTGGTCGTCACGAGCGCGAGCCTAGCCGCCAAGCTTCCATTCGAGGGACATGCGCTCTTCCTCGTCGACGACGACATCGCGAAGATATCGGCGCTCTCTTCGGACGATCTCGGGCTTCCGATCGATCTCGAGCGCACGGCGTACGTCTATTACACCTCCGGCACGACCGGGAAACCGAAGGGCGTGATGGCGAGCTACGCAAATCTCGCCCACTACATTCTGCGCTCCCAAGAACGCTATGCGATTGCGCGCACGGACATCATGCCGGCGATCGCGCGCTTCAGCTTCAGCATCAGCATGTTCGAGCTCATGTCTCCCCTTGCTGCCGGTGGAACTCTCGTCGTGCTCGAACGCGACCACGTTCTCGACCCTGCGCGCATGGCGAAGACGTTCTCCGAGGTCACCTTTTTTCATGCGGGCCCGAGTCTTCTTCGCGGAGTGCTCGCGCAGATCCGCAAAGCCCACGCGACGTTCGAGGCGTTCGAGGGCGTGCGCCACGCGTCGTCTGGCGGTGACATGGTTCCGCCAGAGCTCCTAGAGAGCATGAAGGAGATCTTCTCTCGCGCCGAGGTGTTCGTCATCTATGGGTCGAGCGAGATCAGCTGCATGGGATGCACCTATCCCGTTTCGCGCGAGCACAGAATCGAGCGCACCTACGTGGGGCGGCCGTTCGACAACGTCATCGTGCGAGTGCTCGACGAGGATCGGCAGCCGGTGCCGTTCGGCGTCGTCGGCGAGATCTGTTTTGCGGGAGACGGCGTCGTGAAGGGCTATTTGAATCGCCCCGAGCTCACCGAACAGAAGTTCTTCACGCTCGAAGGACGAAGATTCTACGGCATGGGGGACATGGGTCGCGTCTCCTTCGCGGGGAACGTCGAGATCCTCGGACGGCGAGACTTTCAGATTCAGCTTCGAGGAATGCGCATCGAGCTCGGCGAGATCGACGCGACGCTCAGAAAAGGTCCCGGGGTGCGTGAAGCCATTTCGATGGCGAGGGAAGGTGACGACGGCGAAAAGATACTCGTCGGCTACGTGGTCTTTGCTGCGGACGCCGATCCCGACGTGGGCGCAGTGCGAAAGCACATGGTCGACCACCTTCCGGACTACATGGTGCCTGCACGTATCGTCCCGCTCGCGAACCTTCCGTTGAACAGCAACATGAAAATCGATCGGCACGCGCTGCCATCACTTTCGGAGCTCACGGAGACGCGTGGACCGCACAGCCGCGTCCCGACGACGCAAGCCGAGAAAGAGCTCGCGAGCCTTTGGCAGAGTATTCTCCGCATCGACCAGGTCTCCAAAGACGACAACTTCTTCGAGCTGGGCGGGCACTCCATTCTCGCGCTGAAGCTTTTGCAAGAAGCGAAGAAGGCGCATGGAATTACGTTGGATGGAATGGATGTCCTTCGCGAATCGCTAGAGACGCTCGCTGCGATCATCGACCGCGAGCGGGGAATGACGACTCCTGCGCAGAGGGGGCTCGTCTCCCCCGCCGCGGAGATTCCCGTCGAAGAAGCCTTCTTCTTCGGCCCAGAGCATAGCCTCTACGGCGTTCATCATTCGCCCGCGCGCACGAGGAAGGGGGAGCGACGCCCAGCCGTGCTCTTCGCCCCCGCCTTCGGCTACGAGGCAACGAGGTCGAGCTTCGTCACGACGCGAATTGCGCGGAGGCTCGCTTCCGCAGGAATTCCCGTCTTGCGGTTCGACTATTTTGGGACGGGCAATTCACACGGACGAAGCATCGACGGATCGGTGCGAAGGTGGAAGGAAGACGTGGCCTTCGCGGCGCGTGAGCTCGAGCGACTTCACCCGAATCATGAAATGGTGATCGTCGGAGCACGCCTCGGCGCGCTGCTCGCGGTCAATGCTCGGTCTGGGAACGAAGGGCAAGCCCGCCTGCCGGCCGTGTCGCGTTGGATTCTTTGGGAGCCGATCGATTCGGGGCGCGCGTATGTCGACGAGCTCGAACGGTTGCATGCTGCATGCTTGCGTGGGCTCCAACATCTGCGTCTCGGTCGCCTGCCGCGCGTCATCGCCTCCTCACGCGAGCTCGTGGGAACGACGTTCTCGAAGACGGCACTGCGTGAGCTTCGCGCGCTCGACTGGCCCCGAGCTCCGGCGCACGAAGCAAGCCCGACCTTTCTCGCGCCCATTCATGTTCTCGCTCACGCCGACGCTCACGAGGCGCTCCAAGCCTCGAACGCGCAGATTCTCGCGATGGCTCATGACCCCACGTGGACGGACGCTCGTGCGATGGAGAACTTGCTGCCCGATGTCGGCATCAGCGACGCCATCCTGGAGATTCTCACATGAAGGAACACGTCCTTCAGTTCGGACCGAGCTCGCGCATCAAGGGGGTCCTGACGGAGCCAGCGCGTGCTCCGAAGGCGGCGATGGTCCTCGTCAGCGCAGGGCTCGTGCCACAAGCGGGTCCCTATCGCCTCTACGCAGAGCTCGCACGACACCTCGCGAAGCGCGATCTCGCGACGCTCCGATTCGACCTCGGCGGAATCGGGGACACTGCGAAAGACAACGCCATGGCCTCGTTGCGCGAGCGCACGCAGTCGGAGATCGGCGAGGCGGTGCGCGCCCTTCGCGGCGCCTCGGGCGAACAGGTTTCCATCGGTCTCGGTGGTCTTTGCTCGGGGGCCGAAGACTCGTTCCGTTACGCCCGAAACGATCGGTCGATCTCGCGGGTCGTGTTGATCGATCCTTTTGCCTATCCGACGCCTGGCTTCCAATGGCGCCACTTGGCGCATCGGGCGACGCGGAGAACCTTGCGCGCACTCGGCGTCTACCGCCCGAGTGCTGCGCTGCAAGAGGACTCGGCTACTGGCGGCGCGAGCTCACTCATCGATTACAAATACATGGGGCGCGAGGAGGCGACGCAGACGCTCGATTCGCTCGTTCGACGCGGCGCGCGTGCCCACTTCATCTACACGGGAGGCTCGAACGATGTGTTCAATCATGAAGGACAGCTCCAAAAGATGTTCCCGACACTAGCCTTCGACGGCCGTGTCACCGTCGATTGGCTTCCAGCGATGGATCACACGCAGATCCTCGAAGAAGATCGATTGGAGCTCATCGAACGAATCGCGGATCGTCTCGGGTGATTCGATCTTGTCGTCTCGATAAATAGGCACACTATCTTTTGATCTCCTCGGAAGGCCGCCCATGAAGAGAGAAACTTTCCTCAGCGTTCGCGAATCTTCGCGCAGGCTCGCGCGCAGACGGGCAATGAGCACGATCGTGCTCGCGACGGCCCCTTTGGTCTTCGCAGGCTGCGATAAAACCAAGAGCAAAGAAGAGACGACGAAGAAAGCTCCCTCCTTCGTGCCGCCGGCGATTGCCGCATCGGAGCTACGAAAGGTCTCCGCGTTCGACGCCATCTCGGATCCTGCCGACCGCAGCCGCGCAATCTTCTTGGAAGCGACGCGCGTCTTTCTTCATCCACGCTGCTCGAACTGTCATCCGAGCGGAGACTCTCCGTTACAAGGGAACGAGCAGCGACCTCATGACCCGCCCGTTTTTCGCGGCGAGAACAATCATGGCATCGCCGCACTCGAGTGCACCTCGTGTCATCAAGATCACAACCTCGAGCTCGCCCGCGTTCCGGGTGCACCCAACTGGCACCTCGCGCCGCGAGAGATGGCCTGGATCGGAAAGACGCCCCACGATCTTTGCGAGCAGATCAAAGACGAGAAGCGCAACGGTGGCAAATCGCTCGAAGCCATCGTCGAACACTCCGCGCATGATCCGCTCGTCGCCTGGGGATGGAACCCGGGGCCGCGAGAGCCCGCACCGGGAACGCAGGCTTCTTTCGGTGATCTCGTCGCTGCCTGGGTGAAGACGGGGGCTGCGTGCCCGGACGCGACGGAAAAAGGTCCTCTCGGGACGAAGGAGAATGCGCGATGACGCTACGACTCACCGTCAATGGCACGGAGCAAACACTCGATGTCGATCCCGAGATGCCGCTGCTCTGGGCGTTGCGAGACATCCTCGGGCTCACCGGGACGAAGTTCGGCTGCGGGCAGGCGCTTTGCGGAGCGTGCACGATTCATCTCGACGACGAAGCCGTGCGTGCGTGCGTGACGCCCGTGAAGCGCGCAGAAGGCAAGCGCATCACGACGATTGAAGGGCTTTCTCCAGATGGAACGCATCCTCTCCAGCGCGCGTGGGTCGAGCACGCCGTTCCGCAGTGCGGGTTCTGTCAAACGGGGCAGATCATGAGCGCCGCTGCGCTCCTTCGCAAAAAGCCGCACCCAACCGATGCCGAGATCGAGCAATCACTCGGCGGCAACCTCTGTCGCTGCGGTACCTATCTCCGCATTCGCGAAGCGGTGAAGAAAGCCGCAGGTGGCCAATGACGAGCGCGCTGATTCCAAGACGCTCGTTTCTCATCGGTCTTGGTCTCGCGACGGCGGGTCTCGCGGTCGGTGTCGGTGTCTCCCGCGGGGGCGAGAATGAAAAAGCGAAGTCTCCAACGAGCTCCCCGCCGCTCCCCGCCAACGGTGTGCGGCCGCACGCGCTCGTGCACATCGCGCCGGACGGCGTCGTCACGATCGTTTGCGCGCGTTCCGAAATGGGACAAGGCGTACGCAGCTCGTTGCCGCGCCTCGTGGCGGACGAGCTCGGTGCCG
>JAHFDV010000046.1:0-6025 GCA_023248815.1 Myxococcales bacterium | reverse complement strand
CCTATGGTGATCAGAATAGCGACGGATCGAGCAGCGTTCGCAAAGCGTTCGACGAGCTTCGTCTCGCCGGCGCGACGGCGCGCACGATGCTCGTCTCCGTGGCCGCCAAGCGTTGGGGGGTCGCTCCCGAAGCGTGCGTCGCTCACGACAGCGCCGTGCACCACGCCGACTCGAACCGAACGCTCGCGTTTGCCGCACTCGTCGCCGAGGCCGCGCAGCTTCCACTCCCCAAAAAAGAAGACGTAAAACTTCGCCCGCGAAACGAGCTGTCGCTCGGAAAAGAATACCCGCTCGAAGGCGCCAAAGAGATCGTCACGGGCGCAGCCAAATTCGGCGCCGACATCGTCTTGCCAGGCATGCTGATCGCGGTGATTGCGCGCTCGCCGGTCGTCGGCGGAAAAGTCACGCGATTCGATGCGACGCGTGCGCGTGCGGTTCCCGGCGTGAAGCGCATCGTCGAACTACCCGTGATCTCGCGTCCCTATGGATTCAAAGTGCTCGGCGGGATCGCCGTCTTGGCCGACAACACCTATGCCGCCTTGAAAGGCCGCGCAGCGCTCGACATCACGTGGGACCCGGGAGACAACGCCGTCTACGACTCGCGCGCGTTTCACGCAGAGCTAGAGAAGACCGTTTCGAAAAAAGCCAAGGTCGCGCGTGAGGTGGGTAAGGCCGACGAAGTGCTCGAGAAGGCCAAGCGCAAAGTGAGCGCCGTCTATCACACGCCACATCTCGCTCACGTCTCGATGGAGCCACCCGCCGCAATCGCGCGCGTTGCGAAAGACGGGTGCGAGATCTGGGCCTGCACGCAAGATCCGCAGACGGCTCGCAAGGAGGTCGCAAAAGCGCTCGAGCTCGACGCGAAGAAGGTCACGATTCACGTGACACTACTCGGTGGCGGCTTTGGACGTAAATCCAAGCCCGATTTCATCGTCGAAGCGGCTCGTCTTTCGAAAGAAGCGGGCGTTCCCGTGCGCGTGCAGTGGACCCGCGAAGACGACATCCAGCACGATTTCTACCACTCGACGGCTGCGCAGAACCTCGAAGCCGCGATCGACGATGCCGGGAAAGTGATCGCGTGGCGTCATCGCACGGCCTATCCGTCGATCGGTTCGACCTTCACGCCCATCTCGATTCTCGGAGAAGGAGAGCTCCAGCAGGGGGTACTCGATGTGCCGCTCGCGATTCCAAATGTCGTCGCCGAGATCGGCGAAGCCAAAGCCTACGTGCGCATCGGCTGGATGCGCTCCGTCGCGAACGTCTATCACGCGTTTGCCGTGCAGAGCTTCATCGACGAAGTCGCGCACGCACGTGGCCTCGATCCTCGCGAGAACCTCCTCGACATCATCGGCCCCGCACGAAAGGTCACCCTCGAAGAGCTCGGCATTCCGAAGCTCCCGAACTATGGGCAGCCGATCGAACAGCATCCCGTCGATACGGCGCGTCATCGACGCGTGATCGAGCGTGTGACCGAGATCTCGCGTTGGACCGAGCGCAAGACCGACGGCCGCTCCTTCGGCTTGGCGGTGCATCGCAGCTTTCTCACATACGTCGCCGTCGTGGTCGCTCTCAACCGCTCCTTCGACGGAAAAATTCACGTCGACGAAGTGTGGATCGTCTCCGACGCCGGCACGATCGTGAACCTCGAACGCTGCCGTGCGCAAATGGAAGGTGCGGTGATCTTCGGAATGAGCATTGCGCTCTACGGATCGATCACGATGAAAGAGGGCGCGGTCGAGCAAACCAACTTCCGCGATTTCAAGATCGTGCGCATGGCCGACGCTCCTCGCGCGATTCACGTCGACTTCATCGCGAGCGATGGCCCGCCCGGTGGAATTGGCGAGCCCGGAGTTCCGCCCGTCGCTCCGGCAATCGCCAATGCCGTCTTCGCGCTCACGGGAACGCGCGTGCGTACCCTTCCGCTTTCACTCGTCTACTCGGTATAGCTTCTCGCCGAATGAGCGACACGTGCGTGATCGAGCTCGAAGATTCGAAGCACGAGCACCATCGCGTGTGGTTGCTCTCGGATTTGTGGAAACGCGAGGCACCGAAGCCGCTGACGTTCGAAAAAGGAAAGTGGCGGATCACCCTCGCAGATCTTCCGCTCGATCGCATCGAGACCGCTTTTCTCGTCGAATCCGAGGCTGGCGCGCGCCGACGCATTCTCGACGAGCACGCGCCCGTCGTCATCACGGGCGGCTGGAACGAGCGTCTTCTTTCGACCTATCGCCCTCCTTCTTGGACGAGATTCGAAAATGCGCCGCCGTGCAGCACATCGGACCTTCGCCTCGAGACTGCGCTCCTTCCGACTCCCGTTCGCGCACGGCTTCTCGCGCCAGCCGGTCTCGATCCGACGAAAACGGCACCGCTCGTCGTCGTGCACGATGGATCCGACGCCGTCCGCTTCGGACAATTCGACGCGTTTCTGCGCGCGACCGTTGCCGCGAAACGTCTTCGCCCATTTCGAGCGCTTCTCTTGGATCCGATCGATCGCGAAGAGCACTACTCCGCGTCGCCCGAGTACGCGTCGGTGATCGCGAGAGAGATTCTTCCGCAAGTGCGAGAGCACGTACGTGTTCCGTCGGGTTCACGCCACGTCATTGGACTCGGCGCGAGTCTTGGCGCGCTCGCCCACCTGCATGTTGCGACGACGTACCCCAATTCTTACGGATCTCTCGCGCTGCAATCAGGCAGCTACTTTCGGTCGGAGTTCGATGCCAACGAGCGTTGGTTTCGACATTTTGATCGCATCGAGTCTTTCGTGGCGAGCATCCCCACACGAAACGTTCGCCCACTTCACATCGCCCTGTCCGTGGGGCGCGCCGAGGAGAACCTCGCGAACAATCGCTCTCTCGCACGTGCGCTTCGAAGAGCCGGACACGAGGTCTCCTTAAAGACGAAACGCGACCTCCACAATTGGGTCGCGTTTCGTGATGCTTTCGAAGACGTACTTCGTCCGCACCTTGGTTAGTCAATTCCGCAACGGGTGCTGCGAGAGTTACTTCCCTCGGTGACCGTGCCCGAGCTTGCCCGCTGCATGCGCTTGCTCGATCTCTGCTTGGGTCACGCTGCCGTTCTTGTCGGCGTCGGCCACGCTGAGGCGTGACCACTTCTTGTCGCCCACTTCGGCCTGCGTGAGCGCGCCGTTGTTGTCTTTGTCCATGCGAGCGAAGTGCTCTTTCGCCTTGGCGGCATGCGCGACTTTCTTCTCGCCGTCGTCGAGCTTGCCGTCTTTATTCGTGTCGTACTTCGCCAAGAACTCTTGCTTCTTCGCGGCGCCGTACGCCTTCAGTTCGTCGACGGTGATTGCTCCGTCCTTGTTCGTGTCGGCTGCTTGAACATGGTTGCGCATCTTCTCGGGGATCTCGCCCATCTCGAGCTTGCCATTCTTGTTCGCGTCGAACTTCTGCACGAGCTGCGCAGGGTCGCGATGACCACCACCGCCGCCATGTGCCATTGCGCTTCCGGCGACGAACGTCGGCACGGCAAGAGAGAGGGCAATCAACCACGTTTTCATCTGCTTCTTCATTGGGATATCGAACTCCTTCTGTCAGTAAGACGCGCCCCCGGAGAACCTTCCTACGAAGAAATGCGCATTTCGCGAAGGGGCCGAAACACTTGGAGAAAGCGGCGTTCTACGCCTCGACGCGTTCCAGTTGAGCTGGAAACGGCGCCCTCTCGCGCCGTCCCCAATCCCCAAACCGGGCCTTTCGTCTTTGATCTCGGTCGCCGATGACCTCAGTCAGAGATGAACTTGGTCAGCGGCGACCCGTCGCGACGTCCCCTCACAGGTGACGAAGTACGCAGCGGAGTCCTGTCGAGCACGCGCGAACCTTGGAGCAGTGCTCTCCGACCCCTCCGCCGTCGCCCGCGCCATCCTTTCCGGAGTCCGTCGACGTTCCGGAATCGTTCGGCGAACCAGAATCGGGCGTGATTCCAGAATCGGTCGGAGCGCCGCTATCGTTGCTCGGCGTGCCGCTGTCTTTCGGAGGATCGCAGTCGGCGCCGAAGCACGTCTCACCGCCGTCGGTCGTGGTTCCGGAATCGACTGGGGTTCCAGAATCGATCGGCGTCCCGCTGTCGGGCTTCGGCGGATTGCAATCGTTGCCGAAGCACGTCTCACCACCGTCGGTCGTGATTCCAGAATCGACTGGGGTTCCAGAGTCCGTCGGAGTACCGCTGTCGTTGCTCGGCGTTCCGCCGTCGGTGGGAGGATTCGCATCGGGCGTACCCGCGTCGGGCGTCGGCGACTCGGTGCAGCTGCACGTGATCTTCGCGCGGGCCGAGGCAACGACGACATCGGCGAGGTCGATCGCCTTGAGCGCACGTATGTGGAGCGCGTTCACTGTGAGCGCGCCATTCGTCGTCGTCTGTTCGTTGATGATAATTTCCAGCACATTGCCGACTGCAATCCGCTGATTGGGCGTCGAGTCAGCGTTGACCGTGAGGCCGTTGACCTTCAGGTTCGCGACGACCGAGGAGCCCGCGAGCGAAGGGCCGTTGATGGTGCATGTGCCGCTCGCATCCGATCGCACGACATCCGCCGAGATGCCGATGCCGAGCACACTCGCATTCAGCTTTTGAATTTCCGCGTACGACTTCGTTTGCGATGCCGTGCCCGTCGTCCTCGCCGACGCCGTCTGTCCATGAAGAATGCCAGGAGTTACGAGCACGTCGAGAAGCGTGCCTTCCTTCGTGCCGCCCGTCGAAGGAAGCTCTCCCGTGTCGACGAGCGTCACGTGAACGAGCGACGCGACGTCGGCTTGCACGACCTTCGCGCGGCCACCGTACGACGTACCCGTGCAGAACGCGCCGAGAATTTCGCTCTTGTCGGGAACGCACGTCCCGACCTCATCCCCGCCGACTACATCCAGCGTGACGCCATCGGCATCCTCACCGTCGTCGGCGTCGGCACGAAAGCCGAGGTCGCCACCGCAAGCGATCATCGCTCCGAGCGAAGCAATCATCGAAAGGGCTTTGAGGGTCTTCTTCGCATTCATCTGGATGTCTCCTTCAATCACTCGGTCGTACGTCGGTTGGTGCAGCGCTCGCGTCTCAGTGCTCGGCTGCGATGTTTCCTATCAATGCAAGCGCCGTGCTACCGCTCGCGAGCCGTTGCTCACTTCTGCTGTTGTTGGTTGTGGAAGTAGAGAAGTGGGTAGAAGGGGGTGACGTCTTCATCGTCCTCGTAGAAGACTTGAATCGATCGGCCCGTCTCTGGAATCGCATCGCTCCCATGCGCCTGCGGCCATCCGCTACGCGAGCTTTCGACTGGGCGCGAGGCGGTCCATTCGCACTCGCTGCATCGCACCCAGTGTTGTCTTCCTAGAATCAGCGTGTTCTTCGCTTCAATCGCCGTTTGGCAACGCGGACATTGCTCGTGAGCTTCGGTCATGTACTTCTCCCCCTCGTCGGTTCATGCACAGAGTTCAGCGCTTCAGTGGACGGCTCTTCGGCTCGTCACCCGCCCCGTATTTTTTCCTCTCACCCGCTTTTTGGATCATCGCCCTTCGGCGATGCTTGGTCGTGGCGCGCTTCCTCTTGAAACGCGCGCTCGTTCTTGTCGGGCCGTCGAAGCACGGGCCTTCGCAGGTGCGTCGCCGTTCCCCGGCGCTTCAGCGGCCTCTTGGCTCTTTCATTTTCAATCCCCCAAAAGAGCGCGAAAGAGGCTCTCCGAGCGAGGCGGCGTCGACTTGGGATCTTCGCCGCTTCATTGGGAACGCAACGCAGTGTCTTCGACATGATGTTTCCACTCCGGGGTCGATGTTCAGCGAGCTGCGCGGATCTTTCCGAAGCGTCGGAAGCCGAGCACGAGCGCAAAGCACGCGAAGCCAAAGAGTCCCTGAACGTCCTTCGATGCACCTTTCGAAGGTGCCGAGGTGACGCTGCAACCGCCGCCGGCAAGACCGCCGCCATCCGAGCCATCCTCGATGATCGTTCCGTCGTCCGGATTGCGACTGGCGCCGTTCCCTTCGTCGCCGGAGCCCGCACCTCCACCGATCTCGAAGTACGGCGTCGGAATATC
>JAHFDV010000688.1 GCA_023248815.1 Myxococcales bacterium | reverse complement strand
CAGACCGTCGCCAGTCGCTCGCGGATCGCCGTGTCGTTCAAGAGAAAGTTCTCATCGCTTACCTCGAGTTTCGATGAACAAAACCACGTGGGGGCGTAGTCGAAGTATTTCGCCTTGAGCGCGATGTCGCGTATTGCGAATGGATTGTCATAGAAATTGTCGAACACGATAACCTTCGGCTTCCCTGTCTCCTCGGGGGAGGCCGATGCATCGGCGTACTCGAACAACTCAGGGTGCTTCCCCAGTTCCTCCATCGAAGCGCAGAGTGGGGCGCGACCAAATGCGCGATAGGAAGCGATCTCCTCGGCGACCGGAAGAAAGGACGCAGCGTCTTCGGCACCAAACATCGTGGCTAGTCGGTCGAGCCCGGACGTGACGAGCCTCGGACGCACGGGGTCCGGGAGCGATCTCGCTGCCGATGCAATTTTGAAGAAGCCGAAAATCCCAAGATCGATGGAGCCTTCCAACAATCGATTGGTCCCCATCCTTCCTCGGATCTTACCGCTGTCCCTGCTTCTGGCAAGATGGGGATCGTACCCATGAGGCGCGCTTATCTGCGGTCTCGAGAGTCCCGAGCTGATGCCACCTCGAGCCACTACCGAGCGCACCGCGAGTATGTAGGTGACGTTGACCGGCCATTGAGGCCTGCGTATCCTCGGTGAGTGCGATCCGAGTCGGCAGAAATCAACGGGATTTCAATTTGCTATTCGCTCTCGGGAGAAGGCGCCTGCACTCTTCTACTCATTCACGGAATCGGTTCCGAAGGGGGCATCCTCCGTGGCGTCGGGGCGCACTTCGCTCGCTCGGCCCAGGTTCTCGTACCCACCCTCCGCGGGCACATTCCCTCCGGATTGACTCCGCCGTTCACGGTGGCGCAATTTGCCGACGATCTCGCGGCGCTTCTGGACGCGCTCGGGCTCGACAACGTCATCGCCGTAGGCATCTCGCAGGGGTCACAGATTGCGTTCGAGCTTGCAGCTCGCCTGTCTGCCCGCGTCAAGGCGGTCGTCGCCGTCGGTGGGATGGCGAGGCCGCCTCCCGTGGAAGTTGCAGCAGCAGAGACTCTCTACGCGGCGCTTCGCAAGTCCGGAGGCATGGAACGCTTTGCCGAACATTTTTCTGGACGGCTCACGTCCAAAGCCGCCGCCGCCACCCGGCCCGCGCTGCGAGCCTACGCAAAAATGAACATGCTTCGACATGAGCCGGCGCAGATGGTGGAGCTATTGAAGGGCTTCTACTCGAGCGACATCCGCCCCCAACTCTCCAAAGTTCGTTGTCCCACCTGGCTCGTCATCGGCACCGACGATCAGATCAGCACCCTCCAGGACCAGGTCGAACTCAAGCGCTTGCTCAAGGGGTGTCACGTACGTGTCCTCCCGGATGCGGGGCACGACTACCCCGCAGATGCTCCGTCCCAGCTCAATGGGATTTTGACGGAAGTCTTGATTGAGGTGCTCTCCTCCCTCGACGGCCCTGTCGAGCCCTAGCTCATCCTTAGCTTGGCGGAAGGAAGGTCGAGCTCGTCAGCTCGGTCATGCTCGGTATTCGACGCCGATACGCTCGGCTTGTAGGTGAAGAATTCACTGCGGCGCGATCCTTCGCGACGACGAGCGCTCGATAATTTCATCAACAGAGGCGACGACCGCTGCCGCTCCCCAAACGACGTACAGGGAATCCGCGATGGACTCCCATGCGACTACTGCTGCTCTCGTTGCTCCGTGAGCATGGCGGCAACAGTCTCCAGACTATCGAATACTTCCTGACGAAGAATCGCCGTCGGAATTTCGAGAGAGAGCGCTGTCTCGAGCTCCACGACGAAGTCGAGGATGCTCATCGAGTCGAGTCGCTTCAGACGGCCGTCTCCATCGAGGAACTTCAGCTTCTTCGCGATGTTCGTGACCAGACTCAAATCGTCCATCGTATCTCCCTGCGGTATGGGGTGTGCGATCCCATTGAGCGCGTGCCGTGCAAGGACGAGCGTCGCACGCAGCTCTTGCGCGGGTCAACGCGCTTCGCGGTCGCCGCATCCGGTCTTGCGCCGGCACATGAGGCCAAGGAGAACCGCCCGTGAGAGGTCGTCGATGGCCTCAGCAGCGCAATCGCGCCCGTTACGTGTACGAGAGTCTCAAACGCGATACACGCAACGGCCACGGCGATGAATCGCGTTCAACCCTGATGCAGTCTTTTTACTTCCTTGCGATCGAGCTTTCCGTTCGGCGTTCTCGGGAGCGACGAGACGATATGAAATCATCATAGGCCCCTTGAAGGGCTGCAAGTTCGCCTGGCACCAAAGCAAGACAGAGTCGTCGTCCACGTTAGAGTCGGACATCCGACTTTCGTCGAACGTTCGCGTCTCGTTCGCGACCGATCGAAGAGGCGTTGTAGGCAGTCCGCGCCCGCGAGGGTGGGTGACGCTGCTGCCGTGTAAGACGCCCTCGGGCTTGTGAACTGCGGACCTCGGAATTGGCGAACTGCGCAATTGCAGCGTGCCGAGTCGGACTGTAGCCTCGTAAAAGTTTCGCGGATGCAACCATTAATTCGAAATTTGGATGGCATTGACGATTATTAAGAAGAAT
>JAHFDV010000271.1 GCA_023248815.1 Myxococcales bacterium | reverse complement strand
TGGTGTCGGTCTACCTCGCGAATGCCTCTCGCAAAGACGTCATCGTCGAGAAGATCGACTGGCGTCCGCTCGATTCCCAGCTCGAGCTCATGTTGGCCTGCCTTCTCGGCGGCACGATGAAGCTCGATGCGCTGCACGCGTCCTCGAAGACGCCACCAAAGACGAAAGCACCGCTCACCGAGGCGAAAAAGCGACCGAAGCGAAAGGACTGAGGGATGAAAAAATGGATGGTGTGGATCCCGTGCCTGATTGGGTGCGGGGGAAGCGCGGACGTGCGTCCGCCAGCGGCAAAAAACACGGCGGTCGAGATCGTCGTCGCGAAAAGTGAAGACGTCTCTCGGCCGATCAAAGCGAGCGGAACCGTGCGCGCCAAACGCGCCGTCGAGCTCTCGTTCAAAGGCGCAGGCGTCGTCGATCGCGTGTTCGTCGACGAAGGCGCGCGCGTGAAGAAGGGGCAAGTCTTGGCTCGCCTCGATGCGACGGAATATCAAATGGGCGCTTCGCAAGCGAAGGACTCGTTCGACAAAGCCGCGCGCGATTTCGAGCGCGCGAAGAAGCTCGAAGAGCGCGGCGCCATCGGTCGCATGGAGACGGAAGACGCGAAGACGCGCTTCGACGTCGCTCGGGCGGGACTCACCCAAGCGGCCTACAACGTGACGCGCGCCCAGATCGTCGCGCCGGAAGACGGCTGGATTTTGCGCCGCTTCGTCGAGACGGGAGAGGTCGCATCTCCTGGTCGCCCCGTGCTCCAGTTCGAAGGCGGCCTCCGCGGAAAAGTCGTGCGCGTGAGCCTCGTCGACCGTGAAGCGATGTCGCTCGAGCTCGCGACGGCGTGCGATGTGCGCATCGATGCGCGTCCTGATCTCGCGCTGAAGGGTGTCGTCAGCGAGATCGGTCGCGATGTCTCGAAGGTGACGGGGCTCGTCGATGTCGAAGTGAAATTCGAGGGCGGTGAAAACATGCCCGACGGCCTCTCGGCGAAAATTTCCTGTGCACCTCGCGCCACGACCGCTCTCGTTCTGCCAATTGAAAGCTTGCTCGGCGAAAACGGCGCCCACGCCTCGGTGTTCTCGCTCGACGACCAGAACGTCGCGCACCGCCAAGAGATCGTCACGGGCGACGCGCGCGAAAACAAGGTCATCGTGAAAGACGGTCTGAAAGAAGGCACTCGCATCGTGACGCGGGGAGCCGCCTACGTTCACGAAGGCGAGAAGGTGCAGCTAGCGAGCCTGAACGAGGCCGAGCACGCGCCTTCCGATACTGCCGTCGTCATTCGCTGAAATCTCCGAGGGGAACATGAAGATCACCGAGTTCAGCGTCGCGCGTCCGCAGTTCACGCTCATCGTTTTCGTGGCGCTCTTGTTCATCGGCATCTCGTCGATGCTCGCGATCCCCAAGGCAGAAGATCCGACGATCCCGGGGACGACCTTCAGCATCGTCGCCGTCGTTCCTGGCGCGAGCGTCCAAGATCTCGAGCGGCTCGTTGCCGATCCGATCGAGGCGAAGCTGAAGACGCTCGACGACGTGAAGAGCATGAAGACGCAGATGGAAGACGGTGTCCTCTTCACGATCTTGGAGTTCCGCGCCGAGATCGACGGGGATCGCAAACACGACGAAGTCGAGCGAGAAGTGAGCGCGCTCCGCAGCGAGCTACCGAAAGAGCTCGTGAAGCTCGAAGTCACGCAGTTTCGTCCGAGCAACGTGACGGCATTGCAGGTCGCGCTCGTCTCGCCCGACGCTTCGTATCGCGATCTCGATCTCGAAGCCCGGCGCATCGAAAAACGTCTCGAGAGCGTGAAGGGAACGGGCGACGCGAAGATCTGGGGCTTGCCCAAACAAGAGGTCGAGGTCGCGCTCGACTTGCCACGCCTCGCCGCGCTGCGCATTTCGCCGAACGAAATCCTCTCGCGCCTCCAGGCGGACGGCTCGAACATCCCGGGCGGCGCGGTGCTCGCTGGCGGCCGGCGGTTCGACGTGAAGACGAGCGGCGACTACACGAACCTCGAGACGATCAAGAACGTCGTCTTGCGCGGCGGGCAGGGTGAAGCGCTCCGCCTCAAAGACGTCGCCGACATCCATTGGAAGGACGCCGACCCCGGTCACTATTGCCGCTTCGATGGGCAACGCGCGGTCTTCATCGCCGTGCCGCTTCGGCCGCAGGAGGACATTTTTGCGGTGCGCAAAAGCTTGCTCGCAGAGACGGACGCCTTGAAGGGCGAAGTTCCGAAAGGCATGCGCGTCGAGGTCGGCTTCGATCAAGCCGAGAACGTCGCCCACCGCTTGTCGGGATTTCTTCGCGATTTCGGCCTCGCGATCCTTCTCGTGGCGGTGACGCTTCTCCCGATTGGTCTTCGCGCGGCGGGCGTCGTGATGATCTCCGTGCCGCTCTCCGTCGCGATCGGCGTGACGATGCTGCATCTCCTCGGCTTCACGATCAATCAGCTCAGCATCGTCGGCTTCGTGATCGCTCTCGGTCTTCTCGTCGACGATTCGGTCGTCGTCGTCGAAAACATCGCGCGCTTTCTCCGTGAAGGAAAAGCGCCCAAAGATGCCGCGCTCTTGGCGACGCGGCAAATTGCCGTCTCGGTGCTCGGCTGCACGGCAACGCTCGTTTTTGCCTTCGTCCCGTTGCTCATGCTCCCCGGCGGCGCCGGGCAATTCATTCGCAGCCTCCCCGCGGCGGTAGTCGTCACCGTGCTCGCATCGCTCTTCGTGTCGCTCACGATCGTTCCCTTCCTCGCGAGCCGCGTGCTCAAGAAGGAATCGCACGAAGGCAACGCGATCTTCCGGGTGATGATGCGCGGCGTCGAAGGCGGCTACCGTCCCGTCCTCAACTACGCGTTGAAGCATCCTGGGCGCACGTTGGCCTTTGCGGCGGCGTTCTCGATCGGCTCGTTTGCGCTCATTCCGAAGATCGGGTTCAGTCTCTTTCCCGCGGCCAACCTCCCACAGTTTCTCGTGACGATCGAAGCGCCCGATGGCTCGAGCCTCGCGACGGTGGATGCCACGGCGAAGCGCGTCGAGACGATCTTGGGAGAGCACAAAGAGATCGTCCACGCGATGACGACGGTCGGGCGCAGCAATCCGCAGGTCTATTACAACATGGGCGCGAAGGAAGAACGCGCGAGCTACGGCGAAGTGTTCGTCGCGATGAAAGAGTACGACCCAAAGCATTCGCCCGAGCTCTATGCGGTCTTGCGCGATGCCTTCGCAAAGATCCCCGGTGCGCGCGTCGAGCTGAAAGAGTTCGAACAGGGACCCCCCATCGATGCGCCGATCGCCGTGCGTCTCTTGGGCGCGGACACCGAAGCGCTCGGAGAAGCCGCGCTTGCGGTCGAGAAACTTCTCGTCGACACCCAAGGCACGACGCTCGTGCGCAATCCGTCGACGGATCGCAAGACGGACCTCCGTGTCGACTTCGACGAAGAAAAGGGCGCGATTTACGGCGTCACCGCGCCAGATGTCGATCGCGCAGTTCGCTTCGCCGTCTCCGGAATCGACGCCGCGAGCTTCCGCCCGAGCACGCACGACGACGCCATCCCGGTCGTCGTTCGCGTGGCCCGTCAAGACGCGAGAGAAAAGGCGTCGCTCGAGATCTTCGATCGCGTGTATGTTGCAGGTGACGCGCAGGTACCGATCCCGCTCGCGCAGGTTGCGAACCTTCACTTCGAGCCCTCGCCAGCCACGCTTCGCCACTACAACAAGCAACGTACGGTCGTCGTCTCGTCGCAAGTGCTCTCGGGGTACAACACCGACAAGCTCACGAAGCAGATCACGGCACGCCTTCCCGGTCTCGCGCTCCCCCACGGAGTGAAGGTCGTGATCGCGGGGCAGAAAGAGAGCCAAGACGAGAGCTTCGGGGGTCTCGGCGGGGCGATCTTGGTCGCGATCTTCGGCATCGTTGCCGTGCTCGTCCTCGAGTTCGAGACCTTGAAGCAGACGTTGGTCGTCGCCTCGGTCATTCCGCTCGGCATCGCCGGCGGCTTCATTGCGCTGCTCGTCGCGGGCTACACGCTTTCGTTCACGGCCTCGATCGGATTCGTGGCGCTCACGGGCATCGAAGTGAAGAACTCGATCCTTCTCGTGGACTTCACGAACCAGCTCCGCAAGGAAGGCGTGCCACTCGACGAGGCGATCGAACGCGCCGGCGCGATTCGTTTCGTGCCGATCCTCTTGACGACGTTGACGGCTCTCGGCGGCTTGATTCCGCTCACGCTCGAGCGCTCACCGCTCTATTCGCCGCTCGCGGTGGTGCTCATCGGCGGGCTCATCAGCTCGACGTTGCTCGCGCGCATCGTGACGCCCGTGCTCTTCAAGATGCTGGCTCCCAAAGACGGCGCTCCGAAAGCCGACGCGCCCCTTGTCGTCGGGGGGCCCGGCATTCTTCCCGCTCACGATCCGATCTCGGCAGAGTGAGTCGCGTCAGCTCGGCGAGACGGTGCCGGCTTCGGCGAGCTCTTTCTCGACGGACTCCCACTCGGCGATCCACTGCTCGATCTTGGCGCCGAGATCCGTGTTCTCTTTTTCGATGCGCTTGATCTCTTCGTTCTTGGTGTTCGTGTAGAACCCTGGATCGTCGTAGAGCTTTGCGATCTCCGAGCGGCGCGCTTCGGCGGCTTCGATCTCTTGGAGGAGCTTGTCGCGGCGTTTTGGAAGCGTGGAGAGGCGATTGCGCTCCTTCTTCTGCTCTTCCCAGGAGAGACCCTCTTTTTTACCCGGTGCGACACTGTCGCCGCGGTCGCGCTTTGCCTTCTCTTTTTCGAAAGCGACGTTGCCGTCCAAGTGATCGTCGCCGCTCTTGTCGAGATACTCGGCGAACGTTCCTGGGAAATCGCGGGGACCTTCGGGCGTGAGCTCGATGATGCGCGTCGCCACTTCCGAGACGAACCACCTGTCGTGCGAGACGAAGAGGAGCGTGCCTTCGTATGCTTTGAGCGCGCTTGCGAGGCCCTGAATCGACTCCAAATCGAGGTGATTCGTCGGTTCGTCGAGCACGAGGAGATTCGGCTTCTCGGTGATGATGCGGCCGAAGATGAGGCGTGCGGCTTCTCCACCGGAGAGCGAGCCAATCGGCTTCAAGACGTCGTCGCCCGAGAAGAGCACGCGCCCCAACTGCCCACGCACATACGACGTGCCTTCGCTCGGACACGACTGCCAGAGGTAGTCGAGCGGCGTCATCTTCTCGTCGCGCAAGAGATCGTGATGGTCTTGCGCGAAGTAGCCGACGCGCACTTCGTGGCCGAGCTTGATCTCCCCCTCGTCTTGCTCGGCGACGCCCGTCACGATCTTGAGGAGCGTCGATTTGCCCAAACCGTTGGGACCGATGACGCCCACTTTTTCGCCGCGGCGAATCGTGAAGTTCATGTTGGTGAGGACCTTCAACGCGCCGTAGCTCTTCGAGAGCTTCTCGACGCCGAGCACTTCGCGTCCGCTTTGCCGCACCTGTTCGAACCGGAAGAGCGGCGTGCGGCGTGAGCTCTCTTTCAACTCCTCGACTTCGATGCGCTCGATCTGCTTCAAGCGGCTCTGCGCCTGCTTGGCTTTCGTCGCCTTGGCGCCGAAGCGGTCCACGAAAGCACGCTTCTCGGCGATGATGCGTTCGGCGCGAGCGACTTCGTTTTCCTTCTGAGCGCGCGTGGCCTCTTTTTGCAGGAGAAACGAAGCGAAATTGCCCGTGTAGGCCGTGACCGTTTCGTAATCGACGTCGAGGATGTGCGTCGTCACGTTGTCGAGGAAGCGCTGATCGTGAGAGATGACGAGCGCGCAACCGCGATAGCCCGCGAGAAATTTCTCGAGCCAGCGAATCGAGAGGATGTCGAGATGGTTCGTCGGTTCGTCGAGGAAGAGCGCATCGGGGCCACCGACGAGCACTTGCGCGAGGAGCACACGCAGCTTGAATCCGCCCGAGAGCGTGCCGAGCGGCTGACGATGCTTCGCCGTAGGCACGCCGAGCCCTTCGAGCACGGCGCTGGCGCGTGCTTCGAGCGTGTACCCACCTTCTTGCGAGAGCGTGTGTTCGAGATCGGCGAGCTGATTCGGATCGCCTTCGCCGTGGTCGACGATCTTCGAGCGCTCTTGCAACGCGTTCCACACGCGCGCATCGCCCATCATCGCGAGATCGAGGATGATCTTGTCGTCCGCGAGAAAGCGGTCTTGGCGGAGGACGCCGACGCGTGCGCGCTTCGGAACCGAGACTTGTCCTTCGGTCGCCGGCTCGTCACCCGCGAGGATCTTGAGAAGCGTCGTCTTTCCGGAACCATTTGCGCCGACGAGGCCGTAGCGCGCACCTGCGTTCAGCTCGAGCGAGACATTTTCGAAGAGGACGCGCGCGCCGAAGGATTTTCCGAGTCGTGAAAGCGTGATCATGGCGAATGGGTGATTCCTACCGCACAAAAAAGGCGAAGCGCGGGCCCCCTTCTAGCAGAGGTCCGCGCTTCCTTCACGGCGATTGGTTCACGGCGATCGGTTCGCTGCGGTTCGTTCACCGCACTCGCAGGTGGGTCACTTCGCGACGGGCGCACCCTTCGGGGCTTCGATGTCGCCACCGAAGTCTGGCGGAGGGCCGAAGTCTCCACCGAAGTCCGGTCCATGCCCGAAGCCAGGACCGCCAGGACCACGACCGTCAGGACCATGTCCACCGGGTCCATGCCCATCGGGACCACCGCCGCGCGGACCCATCTTCAACTTGCCGCTCGCGCGCGCGTCGTCGATTTCTTTCTGAGTCACGCTGCCGTTCTTGTCGGCATCGGCATCACTCAGGTGAGCCCAGAACTTTTCGCCTACTTCTTCCTTCGTGAGCGCGCCGTCACCGTTCTTGTCGGCCTTCGCGAAACGCTCTTTTTCGTGGGCGACCATCATCGCTTTGCCTTCGTCGCGATCGATCTTGCCGTCCTTGTTCGTGTCGAACTTGGCGAGCATCTCGGCATGCTTCACGTCCTGGAAGGTCTTGAACTCTTCCTTGGAGAGAATGCCGTCCTTGTTCGTATCGGCGCCGGCCATGTGCTCTTGCATGTGCGGAGGAAGCTCCGTCACTTGAATGTTGCCGTCACCGTTCTTGTCGAGGTGCTTCAACATGTCGCCTTTGCGCGCTTCGTGATCCGCTTTGAGCTCTTCGATCGAGAGCTTGCCGTCGTTGTTCGTGTCGGCCTTCGCGAGATGCTCTTTCATGCGCGGCGGAAGCTCGGTGAGCTCCACGGTGCCGTTTCCGTCTTTGTCGAAACGCTTCACGAATCCTTCGGGGCCACGACCACCAGGGCCGTCCGGACCATCGGGACCGTCTTCGGCCGTGATGTCCGAGGTCGACGTCTTCGTCGTGTCGGGGACGCTCGAGCCGCAAGCGACCGCCGCGAGCGAAAGCGTCGAGGCCAAGAGCAAACCGAACAGCATCGTCTTCTTCGTCGTCTTCATCTTCTTCACCGTCTCCTTGCCCATTCAGACGCTCGCCCCGCCGGTCGTCCTACGGTCATGAATCATTCTTTTTTCGATTTTGCCCCTTTTCAGTGGGATTGAAGCAATGGCTAACACTTCGAAATATTGCGACTTTTGCCATTGGAGCGCCGAAGAGGGAGTGCGCTGTAGTAATAAGGTCGAATTCGCCAGCCTTGGCCGTAGGGAGAACCTCACCCGCAGCGTCTATTGGAGAGAAACGACAGGTGCAGTTTGAAACCGGAAGCGATCACTAAGGAGACCCATGCTCGACGAGGCGCTGAGGCGAATTCTCGCGGGCGATGCGTCGGCGTTCTCGACCATCGTCGAACGAACGAGCGAACGGCTCGTGAGAGTGAGCGCTAGAATCATGGGAAGCGTCGTCGATGCCGAGGATGTCGTGCAAGAA
>JAHFDV010000270.1:446-7856 GCA_023248815.1 Myxococcales bacterium | reverse complement strand
ACGCCTTCAGCGTGCGCGCCGCCGATATTCGTGATGATTGCGACATCCGGGTCGACGATCGCCGCGAGTGCGCTGATTTCGTGCCGCAGGCTCATTCCGACTTCTGCGACGAGATGCGAGTGCGAAGGAAGGAGCCCGAGCACGACGAATGGAACGCCAACGCGGTTGTTGAGATTTCCCAGCGTCGCGTGCGGCGTCGCGCGTACTTCGAGGAGCGCGCGCGTGAGCTCTTTCGTCGTCGTCTTTCCGGCGCTGCCGGTGATCGCGATCACTTTGCCGCGGCTTCTCGCACGCCATCTCTCGAGATGAAAGCGCGCGAGCGCTCCCAAGGCGACGAGTGTGTCGTCGACTTCGATGATCGCGACCCCTCGACCTTCTGCACTGACCGCCTCGGGCTGAAACCCGCGCCGCACGAGAACCGCCGTCGCCCCCTTTTGAATCGCGCCGTCGACGAAGTCGTGCGCATCGTTCTTTTCGCCGACGAGGGCGACGAAGACACTGCCTGCTTTCACTCCGCGCGAGTCACTCGTGACCCCGAGGTGCTCGCGAGAACGTTCCGTACCCGGCGCAGCGTTTTGCAAGGAGCCGTTCGTCGCGCGAAGGATCTCGTCGGTCGTGAAGCGCGCAACGTTTTCAGGGATCGGCGTGTGTCCCTTCATGCCGTGCTCTTCGTTTCGTGCCTCTTTTGAAGCGCGTTGCGCGCCTCTTCGCGGTCGTCGAAGTGGAGCTTTTCGTCTCCCATGATCTGATAGGTCTCGTGACCCTTGCCGGCGACGAGGACGAGGTCACCGGGGTTGGCAGAGGCGATGGCAATCTCGATCGCTTCTCGGCGATCGGGAATCACGAGGTAGCCGTTCTCGGCGTTCATCGCATCGCCCGGATGAATTGGTTTTCTTCCCGAGCCGTGCACCGCCCCCGCCACGACGGCGACGATCGCCAGCGGATCCTCGCTGCGCGGGTTGTCGCTCGTGACGATCGCGATGTCGCTTCCCGCGGCGGCTGCGCGTCCCATCGGCTCGCGTTTCGTTGGATCGCGATCACCGCCGCAACCGAAGACGCAGAAGAGCCGCCCCTTCGTGAAAGGCCGCGCGCTCGCCAAGACGCGTTCGAGTGCATCGGGCGTGTGCGCGTAGTCGACGAGAACCGTCACGTCGGCGCCGGGAACCGTCACCCTCTCGAGACGACCGGGAGCGCCGTTGGTGGTGGAAAGGCCTTCGAGCGCCTTGGCCATGTCGAGTCCGAGCGCGCGAACGATACCGAGCGTCACGACGAGATTCTCGAGGTTGTGAAGACCGGTGAGCGGCGACCGCAGCTCGAACGCCTCGCCCTGCTTCGTCGCGATCGAGGCGACGATCCCTTTCTCCGAAAAGGATGCCGCGCGGATGAAGATGTCGTTCGTGGGGTCGTTTTTGGCCGACACGCGAATCACGTTCTTGCCGCGCTTCTCGAGGAGCGCAGCGATGCGGCTGCCCGCCGGATCTCCCGTGTGAATGACGGAATGCCGCGGCACGTATTCGACAAATAGTCGCGTTTTCTCGGCTTCGTACGCTTCCATGGTTCCGTGAAAGTCGAGATGGTCCTGCGTCAGATTGGTGAACGCCGCCACGCTGAACTCGATTCCACGCGTACGCTCTTTGGCGAGGGCGATCGACGAGACCTCCATCGCGACGAACGATGCGCCTTCGTCTTTCATCGTCCGAAAGAGGCGTGCCAATGTATCGGCCTCGGGCGTCGTGTGTGCGGCATCGAACGCGACGTCGCGGTACGAGTGCCCGACCGTCCCGATGATGCCGGTGACCTCGCGCCCGAGCGCTGCATCGATCGCTGCGCGGACGAGATAGGTGGTCGTCGTCTTGCCGTTCGTGCCCGTGATCCCGATGACGTCGAGCGCTCGCGTGGGATGCCCATAGACGCGGTGCGCGACCGGGCCGATCGTGCGTGCGAGATCGTCGGCAGTGAGCACGGGGAGGCCTTCGATGCTCGCAGCGATGCTCGTTGCGGCGTTGGATTCGACGAGAACGGCGACCGCTCCGCGATCTTTGGCTTGCGCGATGAACTTCGTTCCATCGCTGCGTTCACCCGCGCGCGCGACGAAGAGGTCGCCCTTCGAGACCGTGCGCGAATCTTGAGAAACGCCGAAGACCGCCGTCTGCGCGGCTTCCTTGTTCGAGAGACGGACTTCGACCAGCGCCTTTTCGAGATCGCCGAGAAGTACGTCCTTCTTTTTGATCATGTCGTCGGCTCGAACAACAGCTCGAGCGTCGACCCTTTGGGCACGGTCGTTCCTGCGGGCAGGCTCTGCTTCACGAGGCGCCCGGATCCCGCGAGCGTCGGCACGAGTCCGCTCTTCGACAGCACTTTGAGCGCTTCGCGCATCGGGAGACCGTTTAGGTCGGGGACACGTACGGTTCCAGGCTCCGGCTCTTTGAGGCTCACCATGGACGCGAGGCTCGCGGAAGCGCGCAAGGGCTCGTTTTTAGGGCTCGCCCGCAGTGCAATGTGTCCCTGATCCGGCGGTGTCTGCCCGAGGTAGCGCATCGCTTCACCGGCGACGCGACGGAAGACGGGACCTGCGAGATCGCCTCCGTAGTGGCCGATCATCGGTTCGTCCAAGACGACGGCGATGACGAGGCGTGGCTTTTCGGCGGGAATGAAGCCGACGAACGAGGCGGTGAACTTGTCGGTCGAGTACTTTCCGGTGCCGGGATCGACCTTCTGCGCAGTCGCCGTTTTGCCACCAACGCGAAAGCCATGAACCGCGGCTTCTTCACCGGTGCCACCCTTTTCAGTGACCGATACGAGCATCTCGCGGACCGTCTTCGCGACGCGCGGCGACACGGCTTCGCGACGAACTCGCGGCAGCTCGGCATCGCGAACGATGTTTCCTTCGACGTCCGTGACCCGACGCACGAGCACGGGCTCGATGAGCTTTCCGTCGCCGGCAATCGCCGACATCGCGGTCGCAAGTTGCAAAGACGTCGCGCTGATGCCCTGCCCGAAAGACGCGTTCGCCGTCTCGACGTCGACCCAAGGACGACCGCGTGGACGGAGCACACCGGACGCTTCACCGGGAAGCGGAATGTTCGTCGGTTCGCCGAAACCGAACTTGCGGTACGTCGAATAGAGATCGGCTTCGCCGAGCGCGAGACCGATCTTGAGCGCGCCGATATTCGAGCTGTGCTTGAGGATTTCCTCGGGCGTGAGCCAGTCGTTCTGGTGCGTGTCGTGAATCGTGACGGGACCGAGCTTGTAGGTGCCGTGCTCGCAGTACACTTTCTCTTCGGTCGAAAGCTTGCCGCGCTCGAGCGCGCCGGCGATCGTGAAGACCTTCATCACCGAGCCCGGTTCGAAGCGGTCCGTGATGGCTCGGTCACGACGCGCTTCGACATCCGACGTGCTGTAGTCGTTCGGGTTGAAACCTGGAGTCGACGCGAGTGCGAGGATCTCGCCCGTCGAGGGATCCATCACGACGACGGAGCCACCGATGGTCTCGTAGGTACGTTGCGCAGAGGAGAGCTCGGACTCGGCGAGATGCTGAATCGCCTGATCGATCGTGAGCTCGACGTCATGCCCCGCGACGCTCGTTTTTGCGCCGGGAAGCGCGAACCAGCGCCCAGATCGATCGCGGAGGCCTTCGATCTCTTCGGCCTTTCCACGCAGATCCTCGTCGAGCGCGAGCTCGAGACCGTCTTTGCCATCACCGTCGGGCGAAACGAATCCGAGAAGGCTGCCGGCGACTTCGCGCGCCGGGTAGAACCGACGCATCTCCGCTTCGATGACGATTCCGCGGATGGGCTGCGGTTCTTTTTTGGGATCCCCGATGTCACGGAGAGCCTGCGCCTCCTCGAGCGAAATCTTTCGCTTCAGCCAGAGGAAGCGCTTCTTCGTCGCGAGCTTTCGGTAGAGCTCCACGGGGTCGATCGACAAGATCTGCGAAAGGCGTGCAGTGGCAGCGCGAAGAACGAGATCTTCGTTCCCCTTCTTCGCGCTCTCGGCCTTTTGACCTTCGCTCTTTCCCGCCTCACCGAGGAGCTCTTCGACGTCGATGCTCGCACTCGGAACTTCGATGCTCGTTGCGAGTCGCGAGCCGTGGCGATCGAACACGCTGCCGCGCTTCGGCTTCACTTCTTGCTTACGCTCGCGCTGCTTCTCCGCGGCAGCTCGCCAGGCGTCGCCATCTTCCACCTGGACGCGATAGGCGCTCGCGACGACGGCTCCCGCGCCAAGCCCGAGAATCCCCGAAAGGACGCCCATGCGAATGCGCATCCATTTGGCGCGCGCGGGATCAATGTTTCTCATCGCTGCCCCTCTCCGCGAGCTGTCGACTGGGTCCCTTCCGCGTGAACGACGCGACCATCCACGGAGGCTGCGGGTGCGGCTTCTTCGGCTTTTTGGTCTTTCGGCAGTTGCGTGAGCGGAAGAATGCGATCGCTGGAAGGCGCATCCATTCCGAGAAGCGTTCGCGCGACCGTCTCCACACGCTCCGGCGTCTTGTAGCTGGAGGACTCGACCTGGAGCACGCGCTTCGTTTCTCGAAGGCGACCTTGCTCGGAGCGCGCTCGCCCGAGCTCGTACGCGTACATGACACTGCGGCCACGCATCGCGAGGTGCGTGACGAAGGCGGCGCACGTGGCCGCCACCGAGAGGCACCAAATCGCCACGAAAATGCGGCTATCACGCATCTTCGGCCTCTTCGATTTCTTCTTCCTCTTCCTCGTCGTCGCTTCCGAAAATGCCCGCGCGAAGCTTGGCGCTTCGGGCGCGAGGATTCAGCTCGCACTCGGCATCGGACGCAGTGACGGGTTTTTTCCAGACGCTCGTAACACCTTCTTTGCGGAAGGCTTCTTTCACTTTGCGATCTTCGAGAGAGTGGAAGCTGATGATCGCGGCAATGCCGCCCGATACGAGTAGGTCCGGAAGAACCTTCAAGAGTGCAGCGAGCTCGTCGAGCTCCCGGTTGACGGCGATGCGCAACGCCTGGAACGTGCGCGTCGCGGGATCTACTCCACCGACGCGCACGGGCCCGACGGCGCGAATGACGGCGCGACGAAGATCGATCGTCGTCTCGAGATGGTTGTCGAAGAGCGCGCGCTTGATGCTGCGCGCGATGCGCCGCGAGCGTCGTTCATCGCCATAGTGGAAGATGACGTCGGCCAGCTCGCTGTCGGAAAGGCGATGGACGAGCTCTTTCACGGTTTCGCCCGAGGTCGGGTCCATTCGCATGTCGAGCGGGCCTTCGAGACGAAAACTCATGCCGCGCTCCGGTGAGTCGAGCTGCGGAGAGCTCACGCCGAGGTCGGCGAGAATGCCGTCGACGCGATCGATGCCGATCCGCGTCAACTCTTCACGCACGTCCGAGAATGCGGAATGGATATACGTGATGCGATCGGCGAACGGTTGAAGGCGCTCGGCCGCAGCAGCGAGTGCCGCGGGATCGCGATCGATTGCGATGACGGTCGCGTTCGGCGCCATCGCGAAGAGCGCCTCGGTGTGTCCGCCGCCGCCCAACGTCGCGTCGATGTAGACGCCGCCGTCGCGCGGACGAAGAACACTCACCGTCTCTTCGCGGAGAACGGTCACGTGATGGAACTCAGCGGACAAGTGCGGTCCCTCCTCGTCGGTCCATGTCCATTCCGATTCGGACGACGTTTGCACGCCGATCACGCCGGGGAACGTAAGTTGCGCTTCGCTCATAGACCGAGCTCCGCCAAGCGCGCTGCGATGCCCACGCGCTCGTCGTCGTTCGTGTCGACGTGGAGCTTCCAGAGATTCTTGTCCCAAAGCTCGGCGTAGCGACCGGCGCCTGCCCAAAGCACCTCCTTCGCGAGCTGTGCATGCTCACGCAAGGTGGGTGGAATGAGGATTCGACCCGAGTCATCGACTTCACACTCGACTGCGCCGGAAACATAAATGCGTTTCAACTTCTGCACGGCTCGGTCGAATTGGGGCAACTTCGCGAGCTTTTCTTCGAACGCATTCCACTCGGCGAGCGTGTACGCGACGAGACACGGGTCGAGCGCGCTCGTCACGATGATGCGTCGATCACCCTGTGCAGCAAGGGCATCGCGATAACGAGCCGGCAAGCTCGTTCGCCCCTTCGCATCAATGGTGTGCTCGTACCGCCCTCGAAACATCACGCCCTTCGAACGCGGGCGTTAATCCCCGGATTGGGGATTCTTTGCCACTTCTTCCCACGTCCTCAGCGGATGATATGGACATTCCAGACTGCGTCAATCCAAGAAATATCAATTGTTTCGACGAGATGCGAGGTCTCCCCACTCTGTTCGTGCGAGCAGGTGAGCCCACCTACTACCCACAAGAGATTGCGGGAGTTTCTTGTGCGCTACCACAAGTTATCCACAAGCCACCTTCGCACGAACCTGCGTCCATGGACAGTGCCCACTTGCGCACTTCGATAAGTCGCAGCCAGCAAGAGCCGGTCGAGCTCGAGGTCGTGGTCGAGGTCGAGGTCGTGGTCGTGGTCGTGGTCGTGGTCGTGGTCGAGGTCGAAGTCGAAGTCGAAGTCGAAGTCGAGATCGTACGATTATTGCGTGCATACTACACTCATAGCGCACGGCTACGGTGCCCAGACCCGAAGCGCCTGCTCCGTCGCGAAGCGCCCGCTCCAATCGCACCTACGCCACAGCGTTGACGCCCGCGCGGTCCGTAGCGAGCGCGCCAAAGCTAGGGAGGCGCGCGGAAACGTACGACCGTACGTTGAGCACGCCGACCGACGATTTGGCGGGCGCAGCAGGACCGCGCGCGCGTCAATTCAATCGCAGCGTTTGATGCGTACCTCAGGGGCGAAGGTGGCGTCTTCAGAAGACGGCGACTTCTTCCCGCCGTCGGTCACGACGAACTCACGCTCTTCGCACCAAGTGAAGTGGGGACGCTTGTAGAGCACTTGGCCCGTGCGGACGCGCGTGCCCTGCGCGCTCGTCGTCCACTCGGCGTCGTCGAGGCGACTGCTTTGAACCGCTGCTCCTTCGAGCTCTTTGCGAAGCGCAATGCGCATGGCCTTTTCGACCGTGTCGTCGTGCCAGCCGCTCGTCGGGAAATGCATCTGTGAGGCGATGAGATCCACGCGCTGACGCATCGCGCGGACCATGCCGTCGACCGTCTTGGCGGGGTTGTTTTTCTGTTGGAGGCCGAGCTGATCGTATTCGCGCTTCGAGGAGTCGCGCACCTTCTCGACGAAGGCCTCGCGTCCCACCATCGTTCCGACGAGCCACTCGTCGACCACTGGGTGCGCCGTCGTGAGGTGCACGGTGACGTTCGCGATCGCGTTCATGTAGTCCGGGTAGCCCTCGATCGTGACGACATGATTCGCGAGCGCCTTCGTCATGAGATCTTTTCGCTTCGAGGCCACGTGACACCAATTGCCCGGAACTTTGACGAACTCGGCGGGGA
>JAHFDV010000270.1:0-436 GCA_023248815.1 Myxococcales bacterium | reverse complement strand
GCCGAAGGGGCCGACGCGCGTCGCAACGCCGCTCGAGTTCTCGGGGAAGAAGAGCGCTGCTTGGCCGCTCTCGCCGAGCTTCTGGCATTTGGTTTCCACGAAGGAGAGATCGTTCATCATCTTCTTCGCGCCTTCTCCTGCGAGATACGCTTCGAGATCGATCGATGGATCGACCTCGAGCGCAGCGAGCCGATAGAGAGAAGTGGATGCGAAACTCACGGAGCCGAGGAACTCGGTCGCTGCGGGAGAGAGCGGAGCGCGCGGCAGCGGCTCTGGCGTGCAGCCCGCGGTCGGGAAGCCCACACACTTCGGATGCGCCTCTTCTTTCACCGGAAAGGCTTGCTTCTGCGTGACGTCTTGCAGGGCCGCTTGTGCGCGCGTGGGAGCGGCTTCGCTCGATAGCGAAAGAAGCGTGACGAGAGAGCTTGCGGCAATG
>JAHFDV010000687.1 GCA_023248815.1 Myxococcales bacterium | reverse complement strand
GAAGCTCCAAGACACGAAGTCCGACTCGGTCGACTGCGGATTGAGCTCCGAAGGCGATAGCCCGACGCGGAACGTAATCTGATGGCACTGGCCGTCGCGCAGTCGTCCCGCGAGACTGAACGGGAGGACCCGAATACTCTTTCCCTCGTCGGGATCGAGACTGTGGTCCGTTCCCGGCGTCCGCACTTGCCCTTTCACGGCATCGAGCCGGATAATTTGACCGGGAAACTCCATGAAGACTTCCCAAAAATAAGTCGTCGTCGGATCTACGACCTCGACGGGTACGTAGAACGTTCCCGGATCTTCGATCAGCACGCGCGTCGACCGTGGAAACTCTTGTCCGTGGAGAATCATCGGCCTCCGGGTGGGTGGCTTGATGATGTCTGGCGGTTCCGAGATCAAGCACGCCACCGACAGCATCGGCAGCGCGAGCGCGAGCAGAAAGATGCCCTGGCGCCGGTTCACAGTCCCTCGGCTCTCCCGCTCGCATCGCCGCTCCCACTTGCGCTGAGTCTCCAGCGAGCATCGGCAAAGATTGGCTCCAAAAATAGCTCGACGAGATCTTTCGCCGCATCCGAATTCTCGACGGCTCTTCGCAATGACTCTGGCGTGAGAACGGCGTCGGCACCGAGAAGCTCCTCGAGCGCGAAGCCGAGATCGCCCGTGACGAAGAGCGCGGTCCTGCGTCCACTTTGGCGAATGTGCTCGCGCGTTGCCGCAAGACTCGGTGCAGAATGCACGATTTCTGAAAGCTGACGCTGAACCTTGGGCGGCGCGCCCCAGAACGCTTCGGCATAGCGGACGGAGTTGGGCGAAAGGCGATCCCGACTGCCGTTGTCTTCGGTTCCGAACGCGCGCAGGAGCGCCTCCCAAATCGACGTGAGCTGCTCTTCGGGTAGGCCAGCCGCGAGGACGTGCGCGGGCAACGCTCCGCTGAAGCTCGAGCCGAGACGCGAGCGAAGGGTGAGCGAATCTTCGCGAACGTCCCCCTTGAGGATGATTGAAGGTGGAACTCGCACGGCGATGGTCACTTCGAGGTCTTGGGGCGGACGCGTGACGGGCATCTCGGCAAGGCTCAAGCGCGAGGCGGCCTGCAGTCCTGCGACGCTCGGCGGAGTCGGGCTCAATTCGAGCTGGCTCAGGCGAAGCGTCTGCGAGACGCGCCGCAGCGGCATCCTCGTCTCACTCGAGGCCGTGCGAAGCCCACCGCGCACGTAGAGCGGCATCTTCGGCAGGTCGAGAAGACGCAGCGTGAGCTCGTACAAACGCGAAAGCGGTGTCGTCGGGCCCGGCGCAACTTGGTCGACGCCGGTGATCGAATAGCTCGCAGCGTCCTTGGCAAACAGCGCGGGCATGTTCTCCCAAAGAAGCTCGAACGCGGACACTCCTTGGGTCGAGCGATTCAAATGGCGAAGGAGACCGGGTTGCTCGCTTTGGTGCGATAGCGGTGGCGGGCGGAGAGGCGCATCGCCGTCGCCGAGGAGAAAGAGCACGTGATCGAGAACGCGCACGAAGTAAGTCGCTTGTTCATTCGAAGCGGCGGCGCGCTTTTGTCGGAGCCGTGCGATATCGAAGACGGGCTCGTGCTCGACGAGCTGCAATACGGCGGGTCCTCCTGTGATGGCTTCGCGTGGTCGCGAGTGCGGCACTGAAAGCGGGATCGCCGGGCTCGAGTCGAACTCCTCGGGAAACGAGCTCGTCGGAGTCGAGGGAGAAGGCGGCATTGGAACGATCGGCGTCGACGGTGGAGCCGGAATCGAAGCGCGTCCTCGCGCCGACTCGATCTCTCCGAGGAGCTTCGTCGCCAGATGGTCGTTCGGCGAATGCGCGAGCACGTCGCGAACGCGCTCCTCCGCTTCGGCCGATTTTCCTGCTGCGAATAGCGCTCTTGCGGCATGAAGATCGAGGTCGAGCTTCGAGGCGTCTCCCCCCGCGACTTCACGAAGGCGCGACCAGATCGGCGCGGCGAGGTCTCCCCTTCCCTCACGCTCGTGGAGGTCGGCGAGGTAGCGAAGAAGCGGCCCTTCGTTCGGCCAGATCGTGACGAGACGCTCGAGCTCGATGCGCGCATCTCCGATGCGATCGAGACGCTGCTCCAGGATCGCGACGTAGCGCAAGAACACCGAGCGCGCTGCGCCTTCCTCGCCCGCGTCGCGTAGTCGCTCTGCTCGAGATCGGAGCTTGGGGGCGAGCGCGTCGTAGTCTCCTGCTGCCGTCAATCGCTCTTCTTCGAGGCGAAGCGCTTCGGGATCGTCTGGCACGAGCTCGGCAAGGCGCGCGCGAACTCGCTCGGTGTCCGAAGCATCTTCCTGCTCGAGACGTGTGCGGAGAGCCGCCGCTTCTTCGTCCTTGTCGATGCGCTTTTCGTAGAGCGCACGAAGTGCTTCGTCGTCGAGGCCTGAAACGAGAAGGCTCGCACGCGCCAGGTTGGGAACGTTGTCGGAATCTTTGATGGCGCCCCGCACGATGAACTGTGCCGACGACTTCACACCAGGAACGATGTCTGCGAGAGCCGCGAACAGGGTCAAGGTGGGAACGCCGAACGGGCAGTAGCCTTGCGAGGCCGAGACCAGCATGCGTTCGAGGAAGG
>JAHFDV010000045.1 GCA_023248815.1 Myxococcales bacterium | reverse complement strand
CGATCGACTACTTTAGAACCGCTCGTGCGCTCTCGATCATCGGCCTCGTTTTCGAAGGGCTCGCAGGGCTCGGTGCGCTCCTCTTTTTCTTTCGCAGGGGCCAACGCGCAAAAGCGCTCGTTTTTGCGGCGATTCTTCCTGCCATCGCGGCCGGCTTTCTCTACACGGGAGAGGTCTCGACGATCGCGCAATCCATGTGGCGCGCGATCTCGAGCGACGTGACGCTCTATGATTCGACGTTCGCGCGCCTTGCCGTCGTCCTGTTCGCGCTCTCCCTAGGGCTCGCGGCTCGCGCCCTCGTCGAGCCCGCCCCGAGCATCGTCCTCAGTGCGGCGCTCGGTCTCGCGCTCGTCGGTCGCGGCGCCACGGATGCTCCGCTTCGCGCGCTCGTGACCACCGTCGCCGGTCTATGGCTTCTCCTCGCCATTCGCGATCCGCGCGCGCTCCGCATTCTTCTCGCCAAAGGGCAGCCCTCGCGCGACGCGGCGTCGCGAACGCCGTCGCTCAAACCGCGAGCACTGCCCGAGACGGTCGCGAACGCCGGGTCTACCGAATCGCCGACCACGAACTCAGACGGCTGAGCTTCAGGTCTTTTCGCGGTTCGGTGTCCAGCAGCCGGGGAACGCGATGGGGTCGGTTCCGTTCACGCCCCATTGAATGAGGCCGTAGCAATGATCCTTGGGCTTCCCTTGGATCGCATTCGTGAAGCACGAGACGCCCTTCACGCTGCTTCCTTCAGGACCGCCCTTGGGGCACGTCGCCTGGAGCTTCTTGTTGACGACACGGCACGCCGTGCTGCTCGGCGCGGTGCAGAAGCGCTCGTTCGTGTAGTCGACTTGGTAACAAACGCCTTCGTTACCGTTCTGCAGACAATCGACGTCGCTGCGGCACGGCGAGCAGAAACCGCCGTCACCGTGGCAGGAGCCCGCGCGCGGAATGCAGAGGTTCGGCGTACCCGCGATCGTCGTGCACGCTGCGTCGATTTGGCAGTTGTCGTCGTTCTCGCACTCGGTCGTGCAGAACTTGCGGCTGTCTTTCCCAACGGCGCAGTGCATCGGGCTGCCATTCTTGGGGTAGCAATCGGCGTCGCTCTCGCATTCGCTGCAGTAGCTGCGCTTTTGGCAGACGCGCCACGTTTGGCCCGGCTGCGGGACCGTCGTGATGGCGTTGGGCGCGAAGTTCACGTCTTCGCACGCGAAGCCTTGCGCGCAATCGAGATTGGTCTCGCATTGGAACTGCGTGCAATACGCTTCGCCGTCCGTCGGCGATCGGCCGTGGCACCAGAAGCTCTGCGCGGAATCGCAATCCGGGTTGAGCGAGAGATCGTTCGTCGTGTTCGACGATGGGTTGCAGCGCGCGCCCCACTGGCCGTTCTTTTGCGCGATCGCTCCCGTCGCGAGCGGGCGCATGGGGGTGCAGTAGTTGAATCCCTCGGCGCCGGGGAGGCACTGATAGTTCGTCGGGCAAGCGACGTTCGGCCCGCAGACGAGACGGCATTCGCTCGCGCCCGTGCTGTCCACCGCGCACCTATTGCCGGTCTTGCAGTCCGAATCGGAGCAAGTGTCGCTACAGGCGGTCGACCCGTAGAACGCAGTGAAGAAAGCAACCGACAAGAAAAGCGTGCGAAGAAGTCGAGCCATCAGAAGTGCCTTCGTTTAGCATAGCTCACCCGGATCCGCTGGCCCTTTAGACCGGGAATCCATGCGTCGCGCTCGCTTCCGTTGCGAAGCGCATCGTCCGGCGGCGCAAGAATGTGCAACAATCCCCGCGAGAAAACGTGGGCGAGGAGAGTGCGGTGGTTCTTGACCCCAGGTCCCTGGGCGCTACCATTCTGGTCCATGACGTTCAAGGTCGCCTTTCTCGCATCCTCCGCTCTCACGCTTGCGCTCTCACTAGGTTGCTCGAGCAACTCGGAAGAAGGGCTCGACCCCGGCACTCAAGTGGCCGTCGAAGATCGGAACACGAATCCGGAAGGCGTTGCCTATCCGACGAAGGGCATCGGCATTGCTGCTCGCGCAGGGTCGTCGCGCGGCAACGTCATCCAGAACTTCAAGTTCCTCGGCTACCCGACGGCGCCCGCAACGGCGAACCCCAAGGGCGACCTCAAGACCGTCGCACTCGCCGACTATTACGATCCCACGAGCATCCACCACAAGCTCATCCACCTCGTCGTCTCTGCCGTTTGGTGCACGCCCTGCAACCAAGAGACGGTCGCCATCGTCGCCGCCAACCCCGCGCTCGCTGCGGAAGGTGTCGTCGTCCTCCAAGGATTGAGCGACGGCCCGAGCACCTCGAAGGGGGCCACCAAGCTCGACCTCGACTCTTGGATCGACGATCACAAGACGAACTTCACGCAGTTCCTCGATCCGCGCGTGACGCAGCTCGGCGCATTCTTCCCCGCGGCGGCCGTTCCGTGGAACGCCTACGTCGACCCCCGCACGATGGAAATTCTCTATTCGAACGTGGGCCAGGTCGAGCCGAAGAAGACGGCCGACAAGTACCTCAAGTGGGTCAACGAGAACCCGCCCAGCACGTTCGAATGAATCGAGGCTGCACTTTCTACGGGCCGAAGGCCTAGCGAAAGAGAGCAGAGCTAGCGAAAGCTAGGCAAGGCGGCGTCTCGAAAGGGGCGCCGTTTTTCGTTTGTCGCGAGAAATGCCGTTATAGACTCGCCGCCCGATGAAGATGTCCGTCGCTCTCTTGTCTGCCCTCTCGCTCTTCGCCTGCGGGGACGATTCCAAGACGCCTGCTACCGAGACTTCGCAAAAAGTCGGAACGCTCGCCACCGACGTTTCGGCGACGGACATGGACGGAAAAACCGTCCGCCTCTCGAGCTACCTCGGCAAGAACGTCGTTCTCTTGAACTTCTGGGCGACCTGGTGCGACCCGTGCAAAGCAGAGATGCCGCATCTCCGTCGCCTGTACGACGAGAACAAAGACAAGGGCTTCGTGCTCGTCGGCATCTCCATGGACGGCCCCGAAACGGTGCAAGGCGTTCGTGACGTCGTGAAGAGCTACAACCTCGCCTATCCGATCTGGCTCGATCAAGACTCGAGCATCGCGTCCGTGTACAACCCGCGAAAATCTCCGCCGCTCTCCGTCTTGATCGACAAGGCCGGCAAGGTCGTGAAAGTGCACGAGGGCTACAACGCCGGCGATGAAGACGTTCTTCGCGCCGAAGTCGAAGCCGCTCTCAAGTAATCGTTCGATTCTCCGTGCGTCGCTCTTCGCTTCTAGGCGCGGCTCTCACAGGCACGCTCGTCGCGTCTCTCGCGTCGAGCGCGCATGCCGTCGAGCTCACGAAAGACAAGGATCCGCTTCGTCTCGACGTCACCGAGACGACGATCGTCGGGCAGCGTTTCAATCTGCGCTGCCCCTTCGAAGGATGCGATGCCTTGAACACGCCGCGCGAGGGTGAGCGCTTTCGCGATGTTGGCTGGGGCATGTGGTTGAACCGTCTCAACGTCGCGCTTCGTTACAAAAAGTGGACCGTGGCGACGCGTCTCGACAGCTCCGTCTATTGGCTGAGGCCCGAGGATCGCAGTGTCCCCGCCGACCAACGAGACGACGTTGCGCGCGACGCCGGCTCGCGATTCGTCAACTCGATCTATCCCTCGAAGCTCTGGGCTTCGTATCAGTCGAAAGAGCTCGAGCTCACGATCGGCGACGCCTACGCGCAGTTCGGCCGCGGTCTCATCCTCTCGCTCCGCAAGCTCGACGAGCTCGGCGTCGACAACACCGTGCGCGGCGTGAAAGCCGTCGTGAACGTAAAGCCGTTGACCATCACGGCTCTCGCGGGACTCGGCAATCCATCGCGCGTCGACGAATCGACGGGGCGCGCGTTGTTCTTCCCGCGCGCGCTTCCTGGAGCTCCAAGTGGCGCGCCACTCTTCGGCACCGATCGCATCACGGGCATCTCCGTCGAAGCCGGCAAAGGACTTCCCGTCACGCTCGGAACGCACGCCATGCGCATCGATCGCTGCGCGCCCTATCCCTATCGCGCCGATGGCACCATCGACGACACCTTCACGAAAGCCCCGTTCGGTGCGTGCGGCACTCAAGACACTACGAACTTCCTCGACTCGCTTCCCAAGGGAGGAAACGAGCTCCTCAATGCCAACACGATCATGGCGGCGAGCCAGAGCATCAGCATTCCGAATCTGTTCGGGCACGGAAATCTCTACGTCGAAGCCGCGACGCAAGACTGGCACGCAGACGCCGACCCGAAAGCGGAGCACACGAACGGCAATGCGATTTATGGCGCGCTCTCGGTCGACGTGGGGAAGGTCGCGAGCACGCTCGAAGTGAAGAGTTATCGCAACTTCTACGCGATACCGGCCGGTGTTCAAACGGGTCGCGCAACGGAGTTCAACAACGTCTTCTATTCGACGCCGCCGACCACGCAGGTCATCACGATGGACAGCGAATACGGCTTCTTCAACCGCTGCGTAGATGGCGGCCGTCTTCGCTCCAACGTCCGCACGGGCGAAGGAATGCTCCTCTGGGCCGCCGCGGCTTACTACTTCACGAAGAGTGAAGTCGATGGCGCGGGCTGCGATGCCTTCGGGCATACCGTGACGATCCTCCCGACCGTCCAAGAGTCCCAGAGTCGCGTGTACGAGGGCACGGTCGGCATGGAGCACAGCTTCGACCGCGACCGCTCGCAGCTCCTTCTCACCTTCGGCGGCCGCAACGACGTGAAGCTCAACGGCATCAACGAGTACAGCGAATTGTATGCATGGTACACGTTCGTGAAGCAGGTCAAAGGGCCGACTTCGATCGAGCTCAACGGCCGTCATCGCATCCGCTACAAAGAGAACGCGAATCGCACTTCCGGAGCCGATGCTCACGACGAGCCGTGGTTCGAGGGCCAGCACTATTCGATGCTGAAGATCGCGCCGAAGTGGGTCATCTCGCAGGGCATCGAATACACGACGCAACAGGGCTTTGCCCCCGTGTACATCAACGCCAATCTTCTCTATCGGTTCTCGAGTGAGTCGAACTTGAAGGTGCTCGTCGGCGAGCAACGCGGCGGACTGAAATGCGTGAGCGGCATCTGCCGAATCTTTCCGTCGTACGCAGGTGCGCGCGTCGAAGTCACGATGCGCTTCTAGTCTGACTCGAGGGTGCCCGGTGGACCCGAGTGCCTCACCGGGGCGAAAATGGTCTCGAAGAGGACGCGCTCAGCGCTGGCCGCCGATGGCAGTCGGGAACGCCGCGGGCTCGGCCTCGCTTGGATTCGCGTCGTCGTCGTCATCGGCGAATTCTGTGCCCTGGCTCGATGTGACGAACGGGCCGCCGATCTCTTCTTCTACGAACGCCGAACGCAGCGTTTGCGCCTGTTTTTCGCCTGAAGTCGCGCTCGAGACGAACTCCTCGAGGAGCTCCGCAGAAAGGTCGTCTGGCGCGGAAATGAAGCCGCCGTCGTTGTCGGGAAGGAATGCTCGACCGTCGTCACCGCGATGCGATGCGGTGGGGGGATGCTTTCGATGATTCATTGATACCTCCACCCCGTGGCGTTGCGAGTTTCGTGCCGGGAGGTCTTCGGTTCTTTGGAAACCTTGCCAACGCGCGCGAGAAGGTGAAAGAGAGGCCTCTGACTTCGCACGCTACCTATCTTGCGCGTCGCTACTTTCCGGCGATCGACGGACTTCGCGCCCTCAGCGTTCTCCCTGTCGTCTTTCATCATGCGACGCCTCGGCCACTTCCCGGCGCGCTCGGGCGCGGTCCGCTCGGAGTCGATCTGTTCTTCGCGATCAGCGGCTTTCTCATCACGACGCTTCTCTTGCGAGAAGCACGAAGCGATGGACGCATCTCCCTCTCCGCATTCTATGCGCGACGTGCGTTTCGAATTTTTCCTGCGTACTACGTGGTCGCGTTGCTGCACGTCGCCTTCGCTTTCGTCGCGCCGCCGGATGTTCGCGCACACTTCTTCGCGAACCTTCCTTTTTTCCTCACGTACACGACGAATTGGTTCGTCGACTTCGGCGTGCCTCACGCCGTCCTTTTCTCGTATGCGTGGTCGCTGGCAGCGGAGGAACAGTTTTACGGGTTCTGGCCCTCGCTGATGAAGCTCGTGGTCGCTCGCGCTTCGAAGCTGCACGCGGTGCTTTTCGGCGCGATGGTGCTCTTGCTCTCCTTCGATGCGCTCGTCGAATCGGGACTACTGTTTTCGGGCGCCGGTCTCCTCACGCGGATCGCCTCGAGCTTTCCTGCTCCCATTGGCTTTGGAGTGCTCTTCGCGATCGCGCTGGACGACGAGCGAACCCACGTCGTTATCGCGCCGATTCTTTCCCATCCCGTGAGTCGCGGGGTGATTCTCGCCGCGTGCGTGGCGGCCTTCGCCGTCGGCATTCCGATCCCCGCCGCCTTCCTGGCCTTTGCCGCGCTCGTTGCGATGCTCGCGCTGCGTGACGACTCTTGGTCCTCACGCGCGCTCTCTACGGCGCCTCTCCGCTTCGTCGGGACGCTCAGCTACGCGATCTATCTCACGCACGTGGCGGCTCTGGGCGTCGTGCGGCGCTCGTTTCCAGAGCACCGGGAAAATGCGTTCTTCGTCTTCGGTGCGGGCCTCCCGCTCGTACTCGGCCTTGCGGCGCTCCTCCACTACGCCATCGAGCGACCCTGGCTTCGTCGCGGACGGCGACCGCCGGTTCCCAAAAGCGCGGCATCTTCGAAAGAAGCGATGCAACCGTGAAAGGTTAGGGCGTTGCTAAGTGGATGAAACATTATCCACTTTTCCCTTTAAGAAGCTATTCAGCCAACGATTTCAGCGCGTCTAAAAGAATCGTCAAACTGCAGGTTGCCGCTCGGATTGAATGAAGTATCTATCCCACATGTCGGCAAACGTAGCCTCCCTCACCAAGTCTGCAGTTCTCTTCCTCACCCTCGCCATGGGCGCGACCGGCTGTACGTCGGACGCTACGGCCGACGCCGACGCTTCGGAAGTCAATCAAGCGGGCGCCACCATCGTGTTCAGCAGCTTCAGTGAGCGCGTCACGGGCGGCAAGCTCACGGTCGGTTCTACCGTCAAGATCGACTACGACGAGTCGCGTCTCACCAAGTGCCGCGGCGAGCTCGGCGGTCGTCCCAGCTGGGCCATCAACGGTTTCTATTCGATCGGCGACTCCAAGCCGAAGTCCTTCTGGGTTGCTGGCCACTCGGTGACGGGTCAGAAAGACAAGCCAACGATCAAGCTCGACCAGGCGGGTGACCTCGCCATCTGGTTCGAGAACACGAACTCGCAAGGTTGCGACGCGTTCGACTCGGACAGCGGCAATAACTTCCACTTCGACGTCGAAGGCGCAAAGGCCACGGCGACGGTGACGTTCTCCCGCACCGGCGAGCCGCGCGTCACGGGAACGCTCACGACGCCCGGCACCCTCGCTGTCAAATACGACGCAGCTCGCCTCGACACCTGCCGCGGCACGCAGGGCGGAATCGACCAGTGGACCATCACGGGATTCGCAAGCCTCAACGGTGCGAAGGCGACGCAGTTCACGGTCGCCGGTCTCGGCGCTTCGACGACGACGACGCCGACCATCGACCTCTCGGAAGACGGCGAGCTCGAGATCTGGTTCGAGAACGTCGGCAAGACGGGCTGCAACGACTACGACTCGAAGAACGGCGAGAACTACCGCTTCAACGTTCGTTGAAGATGAAGCGTTGCTGAATGGGGATTGCCCCACGATGAGAGGCGTTTCGCTCCTACGAGCGAAGCGTCTCTTCTCATTTCATCGCCTCGATCATCTCGAGCGTGTTCAGGACGTCAGGATCTTTTGCACGGTATCCGAGCGCCCGCGAACGATCTCTCGGAGCGGAAGCATCTTCGGCGTATCGCGAATGTTCGCGAGAAGGGGACAGCGTTCGAGCCACGGCGCATCGAAAAGGCCATTTTTCACAGCCTCCGCAATGGCTTGAATCGCGCGGTCTTCGAGCCCGCCATAAAGCGCGAGCTCGGCAAGAAGCTGAAGGAGGAACGTACGACCACGGACGGTGATGCCGTTGCCGCTCGCCTGCTTCTCGATCGCCTCCACGAGCGCGCCTGCGCCTTCCGGAGAAGGAGCGCAGATGAGCTGTTGCATGCGCTCGAGAAGGACTCGCTGAAACGTTCCGATGCTTTTGAACGTTCCAATCTCGAAGGTGGCCGCCGTTACGCGATCGCCACGCCAAAGGCACATTCGAAGCGAGTTTCCGATGATAGTGAAGTCCGCGTCTTCGGGCGCTGGCGTGCGCAACAACCGATCGACGTCTTCCCAGTCGCCGTAGAGCGCGCGCGTCCTTGCGGTGAGCCGATGTAGCCACGTGAAGTGCGGCTCGGCGAGAAGCGCAGCTTCGACATGAACGAGATGCGAGGTGAGGTCGTGCGTCTCTGCGAGCACGCGCGCAGCGAGCTCGTTCGCGTCGGCATCGTCCGGCGCGCGATCGAGTGCCTCACGGACGAGGCGCGCCATGTTCAAATGGTCTCCGGAGGCGAGCGCGATCGAGGCGAGCGCAATGCGTGGCTCGGCGCGTTCTGGGGCTAGGAACATCGCGCGGTCGGCGAGCTCGCGACCTTGTTTTCGCGCGAGGTCCGTGTCGTTGGACATGACGAGAGATCGCGAAAGCGCGATCGCATAGCTCGCCATCAACGTGGGGTTGTCGGGAGACATCACGATGGCGCGCTGCAAGAGATCGCGCGCTTCGGCCATACGTTCCGGGGTCAAATTCTGGAGCGCCCGTCGCGCCTGCATGTGAAGCTCCAAGGCTTGGGCCGTTTCGACCGCGCGCTGGACCGTCGCATCTTTCTGTCCGAAGACTCCGCGAACGTCCGTGGACGCGCGCTCGAGAAGCATCGGTAGGTCGTCGACCTTGCCGTGAAATCGCTTCGCCCAAATTTGGAAGCCGTCGCGCACCATCGTGACGCGAAGAGAAAATGTGAGCGCGCCGTTCTGCGAAGTCACCGAACCGTGGAGAACTGCGTCGACGCCGAGGCGCTTTCCGAAATCGAGGGCGGACTCCGTACTTCCGCTACCTCCACCAATCGCCCCTGCGCCAATCGTTGCCCCAGAACGAACCCGGAGCGATCGCGATTCCGAAAGGCGGTCGGCGAATTCTTCGGCGTAAATCAACGAGACGTCTTCTGTGAATCCGACGGTGCGAAACGGGACGACGCCGACGGACATGGCGTTCGGGTTTCTCACTCCGATGCGACCGAGATCGCTCTTGCGCGTTTCGACGGGCTTCGTCACGTTTTCGAGCGCGCGCGCGACCTCCTCCATCGAAGCGAAGCGGTCGCTCGGTTGCCGCGCGAGGCACTTCAACACGAGATTGGCGAGCGCATCGGGGATGTCTTCACGAAGGGCGCGTGGGTCTGGCGCAGGGTTGAAGAGTCGCGCGAGCGCCATCGCGTAAATCCCGCTTCCCTTGAACGGGAGCTCCGCCGTGAGAAGCTCGTAGAGCATGACACCGAGCGCGAACTGATCCGCGCGCCCGTCGACCGCGTCACTCCCCTCGACTTGCTCGGGGGCCATATACGCGGGCGTTCCAACGAATCCGCCGCCCGTGTGCCGTGAGCTCTCGACGATCGAGAACGCGACGCCGAAGTCGGTGACGACGGCTACGTCCGTGCCTTTGCGAAGCATGATGTTCTCGGGTTTGAGATCGCGGTGAACAATGCCTGCCGCGTGCGCCGCGGCGAGCCCACGACTCACGTCGGTGGCAATGCTGACTACGCGCGCCATTGGCATCGCGCCTTCGCGTAGGAGATCCGAAAGTTGTGTGCCCTCGATGAACTCCATCGTGAGGAAGGCGACGCCGCCGACGGTTCCGAAGTCGAAGCTTCGGGCGACGTTCCGATGGGTCACGCGCCTTGCGAGTCGTACCTCCTGCCGAAAGCGCGCGAGGATTTCTGCCTTCGCCGCGAGCTCGCTGCGAATCATTTTGAGTGCGACGGTTTCGCTCAGCTCGTGGTCGATCGCGCGATAGACGACGCCCATTCCGCCCGAACCGAGCAAGCCGACGAGCTCGTAGCGATCGCCGAGACGTCCGGGCGGAAGATCGCGTCCGTCGAGCGAGACTGCGCTCGGCTCGGCTTCTTCGCCTACTGCCAACGTCCTAGCTGACCAGTCGATCTCGGACATGCGATCTCCGATGGTAACAGTTGATTCGACGATTTGCGGGAGCTATCCCCCACGCATGCATACCTACCCCGTGGGACTCCGCTGGACCGGAACGACGAGCACCGACTACACGCGGGACGCCGAGGGCGTTGCGCCTGGGAAACCCGAGATTCCGCTCTCGGCGGGCGGGGCCTTCGCCGGAAGCGATGTTCGTTGGAACCCGGAGGACCTCTTCGGCTTGAGCCTCGCGAACTGCCACATGCTCACGTTTCTCGCGCTCGCCAAGAAAGCAAAGATCGACTGCCGCGAGTATGTGGAGAACGCGACGGTGACGTTGGACTCGGTCGGGGGCGTCACGAAGATCGTGAAGGTGAGGCTCGCTCCCCTCATCCGCATTGCCGCGGGAGACCTCGAGACCGCCAAAGTGCTCTTCGAGAAGGCCCACAAGTACTGCTTCATCGGGAGCAGCATCACGTCCGAGGTCGAGATGGCGGCAACGATCGAGCTCATCGCTCCCTGAGCAGGGAGTCCTCGAGCTCGGCGGCGCTCGGCTTGGTCGCCGGCCCAGCTTCCGGAACGGGTCGGTGCAACTCGCATCGCAGGTTGGCGCGTAGTCGATCGTCTCTTTCCAAGCTCGAACCCGCGTGCTAATTCGCGCGGAAATTATGGGACGCATCTATCGCTCATCTCCGCCTGCCGGCACGGACCTTGGCCTCGCGTTTTCGGGAGGACTCGACACGCGATGTGCGGCCCTCTGGTTGGCGCAAAAAGGGCTACGCGTGCACGCTTACACGGCCGATCTCGCGCAGCCAGACGAAGCGTCTCCCGAAGACATTCTTCCGATCGCAACGTCTCACGGCGCCGTGTCGGCGAAGCTCGTCGACTGCAAAGAAGATCTCGCCAAAGAAGGCCTGATCGCCATTCAGTGCGGCGCGTTCCACGTCGTGACGGCCGGGCGGCGCTACTTCAACACGACCCCTCTCGGTCGTGCGGTCACGGCGACGGCAATCGTCCGCGCGATGCGCAAAGACGGCGTGAACGTCTTCGGTGACGGCAGCACTCACCGCGGCAACGACATTCAGCGATTCTATCGTTACGGCGTCCTCGTGAACCCCGAGCTCCACATCTACAAGCCCTGGCTCGACGAAGTGTTCGTGAAGGAGCTCGGCGGTCGCAAAGAGATGAGCGAGTTCCTCGCGAAGAACGATCGCCCGTATTCGATGTCGACCGAAAAGGCTTACAGCACCGACTCGAATCTCCTCGGCGCGACGCACGAGGCGAAGAAGCTCGAAGAGCTGACGGAGTCCGTGCTTCTCGTTCAGCCGATCATGGGCGTCGCCTTCTGGAAGCAAGACATCGCGATTGCTCCCGAACGCGTCGAGCTCGAATACCTGCGCGGCGTACCGGTCGCGATCAACGGCAAGAAGTTCGGGACGACGTGGGAGCTCGTCAAGGAAGCGAACGAAGTCGGCGGTCGTCACGGTCTCGGCATGAGCGACCAAATCGAGAATCGCGTGATCGAAGCGAAGAGCCGCGGCATCTACGAAGCGCCTGGAATGGCTCTTTTGAGCATCGGATACGAGCGCCTGCTCACTGCCGTTCACAACGAGAGCACGACCGAAATGTTCGCGACGCTCGGTCGCAAGCTCGGACGCCTTCTCTATGAGGGACGTTGGTTCGATCCCGAAGCGATGCTGCTCAAAGAAGGGCTCACGAAGTGGGTTGCGCCCGCTCTCAGCGGAACGGTCGTTCTCGAGCTCCGTCGCGGCGAAGACTATTCGATCCTTTCGACGAAGCCCGTCTTCGCGACCTACGGGGCCGACAAGCTCTCCATGGAGAAGACCAAGGGGACTTTCGCGCCAGAAGATCGCATCGGAGCGCTCGAGGTTCTCAACCTGTCGATCGAAGACACGCGTGCTCTCACGTTCCATCTCATCGAGCACGAAGACGCGACGAAAGACGGCAAAGGCCTGCTGAAGACGTTCGGAGCCAAGCCTTGACGCTCGCGCGCACGGACGCCGCGGGCGGAGGTGCGCTCGATTCTCGCGTTCTCGCCTTCTCTACGTCGCTCGAGTTCGATCGCGCCCTCTTGCGCGAAGACATCGTGCAAAATCTCGCGCATACGAAAATGCTCGCCGAGATCGGCATTCTCTCGAGCGAGGAGCACGTCGCGCTTCGTGACGGACTCGCGGCGCTTTTTCGCGAAGGCGATGCAGGGCTCCCGGATGAAGAAGACGTTCACATGGCGATCGAGCGCTGGCTCCTCGCGCGTGTCGGTGATGCCGCGAAGCGAATGCACTCGGCGCGTTCCCGAAACGATCAAGTGGCGACGTGCCTGCGACTCCACGTTCGCGAGAACGCGAGAACGTCGCTCGTGCAGATCTCGCTCCTGCTCCGGCAGTTGCTCGAGCTTGCCAAAGCAAGCGACGGCATCTTTCTTCCTGCGTACACGCATCGTCAGCGCGCGCAGCCCATCGCGCTCGCGTTCTTCTATCTCGCGCACGCGACGGCGCTTTCTCGTGACATCGATGGATTTCGTTTCGTGCTCGATTCCGTGGCGAAAAGCCCGCTTGGCGCGTGTGCCGTCAGCGGAACGTCGTTGCCCATCGATCGCAATCGCACGGCATCGCTCCTTCGCTTCTCGGAGCCGACGAACAACGCGCTGGATACGGTAGGCGATCGTGATTTCGCGCTCGACTACCTCTACGCCGCGACGCGGTTCTTCGAGCACGCGAGTCGGATCTCGACCGACTTCATCGACTACAGCACCGCGGAGTTCGGCTTCATCGAGCTCGGCACCGAGATCGCATGCGGGTCGAGCATGATGCCGCAGAAGCGAAATCCGGATCTCTTCGAGCTCATTCGCGGAAAGAGCGGCGGCGCCATCGGTCGTCTCGTCTCGCTCCTCGTGACGATGAAAGGTCTCCCGAGCGGATACAATCGCGATCAGCAAGAGGACCGCGAGCCGATCCTCGGAACGACGAAAGCGCTCGCCTCCGTCTTCGAAGCGCTCCCCATCGGGCTTCGCAATGCGCGTTTCCGCAAAGATCGTTGCCTCGCGGCGATCGACAGCGACTACACGCAGGCGACGGACATTGCCGAGGCGCTCGTGAAAGAGGGCGTTCCTTTCCGCGACGCGTACAAGCTCACGGGTGAGCTCGTTGCGAAGGCTCAAGCGGCGCGCGCGCCATTGAAAGACGCGACGGCGATTGCCGAGGCTTTGGATCCACGCTTTACGAAGCGTGTGCTCGAAGCGCTGGACCCGCGTTCGGCCGCCGCACGCAAGGCAAGCATCGGAGGCACTGGAGACGCAGCGCTGCCCGCGCAATTTGCAGCGATCGAACGCGCCGCGGATGAAGCCGAAGCGCTCGCGCGCAAAGTTCCAGCCCTAGACGATCTTTTCACGACACTCGTCGCGCTCTGAGATTCCAGTCGCTCCACGCGACGTCTTTTTCGAAGCGACGCCCTCGGAAATTCGCGTCAGATAAATCGACCTTCTGAGCTCGAAAAGAAGCCCAATCGGAGAGCGCTTTGGTGCTCGTGCTTATCTTCACCAGGTCGCGCGGGGAGGGCGTGACGGGCCTCGGGAAAACCCAGTGAGGTCGCAATGTGTTGCCGTCAATTCACTCACCCACGCTCGTGTGAATGGACTGTTAGAGAAACGACGCTGGCTCGTACCTCCTCGTTTTCAAAAGGGTAGTTGGAGGTAGACAACCGGTATGGACATTGCTTATGAGCGCATCGGGCTTTCCACGCCCAACGAAGCTGAGGAGAACATTTCATGCGGAAGCTACGACACATCGCCTTTGCGGCCCTCGTCCTCGCCACACCAAGTCTCGGTGCATCAGGTTGCGCCGACACTCGTGACGACATCAACCGAGTCCAGGCGCTAGCGATCAGAAAATCCGACCTCGTCGGTGATTACCGCAAGCCGGGCGATGCGCCCGATTTCTACATGCGCGGCCTCATCCTCGGCGTGCATCGTACGAATCCGTGGCTTTCCGATGGTCTCCAAGACCTCACGCGCCGCATTCGCTTCGAAATCACGGAGAACCAACTCATCGCCCGCAACGGCTATGAGGTCATCACGGGCTCCGACGGCAAGGGCGGCGCTCGCGGCAAGATCAACGACGGAAACATCGTCGGCATTTGGGAGATCGATTCGCAGTTCGACGTTCGTCGCGACTACAGCACGAGCACGGGCGAAGAGTTCAACGTCATGGTCGAGAACTCGACGGACCGCCCGTGGTACGAACGCGAGTTCATCCGCGTTGACTGGTCGCGCAACCGCGTCGCCGACCCCAATACGCTCACGTTCACGGACGATAGCCTCACGTTCACCCCACTCTCGTTCTTCGAGAACGACAAGGGCACCGAAGAGTTCCGTTCGAATTTCGACGAGATCAACAAAGGCTACTTCGACGTAACGTCGCGTTGGCTCGCTTCCCCGAAGACGGGGCGCTACGGCTATCCGTCCTGCCTCTGGGCCAACTGGGGTCTCGCGGGCAGCACCTACGTCGCCGACCCGACGATCGACTGCGGCGATCAAGAGTTCACGATGCGCACGGCATTCTGGAAGGTGCCCGTGGGCGCCGAAAGCACGGACTACGAAGTCGGTGCGGTGACGGCCGCCGACGGCGACGTCGTTGGAACGATCAACCTCGATCGCAGCGGCTACGATCGCAACTACGGCATCGTCGACGACAACTGGCACGAGTACATGCAGCGCTACAATATCTGGCAGCGCTCGCACACCGCAGCCGCGTGCGGCATCGAGACGGCGAATGCGACCGACGCGACGGCAGAGTGCGTCGAGGCTTCCGGTGTCGGCTCGACGTGCGATCTCAACGTGAAGTTGTGCACGATTCCGTACCAACAGCGCACGGTTCGCCCGGTCGTCTGGTACGTCGATCCGGCGCTCCCAGACTTCTTCTACCCGACGACGCAGCACGCGATCGACGAGTGGAACGTCGCCTTGAAGCGCGCCGTCTCCTACTCGCGCGAGGCCGAGTGCCGCAAGACGGTCGACCCCGACACCGAGAAGCTCGGCGATCGTGCGACCTGCCACGAGCGATTCTTCAACGGCCCCGTCGACATCAAAGCGGAAGACGAGCCGCTGGGTGACGAGGTCGTCATCCTCTGCCACAACCCCGTCGCGGAAGAAGACAACGCGGCCTGCGGTGCCAAGAATCTCAGCGTCCGTCGCGGTGACATTCGTCGCCATATGGTGGCGTGGTGGTCGAACCCCTCGTTCGAGTCGCCCCTCGGCGTCATCGTCCCCGGCGGCGACCCGACGACCGGTGAGCACATCGGCACGATGGCCAACGTATTCGGCGCCACCGTCACGAACTACGCGGCGCGCGTTCGCGATCAGATGTTGATGATCGCTGGCGACATCACGCCGGCGGAATACGCGAACGGCATCACGGTCGACTGGTACGCCAACGAGCTTCCCGTCGCGCAAAAAGGCGTGGCCGGTTCGGAACTGATCCTCAACGGCTACCTCTCGAAGCTTCAGTCTACGTCTTCGAGCCTCAACATGACCCAGGACGACATCAAGTCGCGCTTGGCATCGATGGACCTCAATCGCATTCGCCAGGACTACGGCGCGACGCAGTACGACAACCTGTCGGCGATCGACCGCGTGAAGGCCTACACGTCCTTCATCAACAAGCAGTCGACGCTCGGCGACGCGAAGTTTCAGTCGTACGGCCAATACTCGGCGGCACTCGCCCACAAGATGGACGTGCTGAAGACGAACGGCGCTGAATACAGCATCTACAACGACAAGTGGACGGGCGCCCTCGGCGTCGACGCCACGATGGCGAAGTCGCCGGAAGTTCTCGACATGCTCTCGCCGCTCCGCGGCGCCAGCACGCTCTCGCTCGACGCCATCTCGGCGCAGCGCGAGGCGACCGACGACAAGCTTCATCGCTGCTTCGTCAAAAATCCCGCTGAACAGCTCTCGTTCACGTTCATCTCCGGAATCTCTGCGAAGCTGAAGGCACGTTACGCCGACGGCAAGACGGCATCTGGCCCCGTGGCCGACCGTGCGGGTGTCTCCGGGCAAGCCATCGACCGCGTCGTTCGCGGCAAGCTCTATTACCAGGAGCTCCTCGAGCCGATCTACGAGCTCACGCTCATCCACGAGATCGGTCACTTGATGAGCATGAACCACGACTTCTCGGGTTCGTTCGACTCACCGAACTTCCACCCGGAATACTGGATTCTCCGTGCGCACGGCAAAGAAGCCAACATGGCGGCGTGCAAGCCCGAGGGCCGTACGGCGGAGTCGACCGACAATTGTGCCGGTCAGCGTTGGCTCGACCCCATCACGGACGAAGAGCTCGGCATCGTGAAGGGCAAAGAGTACGACTCGATCGACTCGTTCGCGAACGCCTCCGTCATGGACTACAAGCCAGACGATCGCTTCGGCGCGGTTCGCCTCGGTAACTACGACAAGATGGCAGCCGGCTTCATCTACGGCCGCGTCCTCGAAGTCATCGACGAGAAGTTCGGCGCAACGAAGGAAAGCTCGCAGTACGTCTCCTTCAACGGCGGCTTCATGAACGCCGACCAGTGGCTCATTCGCGGCAAGAATCTCGCGTTCTCGAGCGACTACACGCAGCTCGGTCGCAACATGAACCTCTTCCAAGAGGCACGTTGCCGTCCGCAAACGCCTGCAGAACGTGACCGTGGCGTGGGCGCTCTCGGCCTCACCTGCGCACCTCCGCACAAAGACCACGTCGCGTACGACGACTTCGCCGACCAAGACATCGGCATCGTCATCCCCCGCTCGACCGGCAAGGTCGACGGCAAGACCGCCTATCGCTGGCCGTTCAAGGTCGGCAACGGATCGACGGGCTACGTTCATCAAGCGGTGTTCGACAACGGCGCCGACTTCTACGAGCTCGCCAACGACGTCATCCAGCTGAACAACCTCGACTACCTCGGTCGCGCCTTCCGCAAGGAAGCACGTGAGGTCTCGGTCACGCGCAGCGTCTCGGATCGCACGTTCCGCCGCGTTCAACAGCTTCAGTGGAACGCTCTCTCCGACGTCGTCCGCAATGGATCCGCACTCGCTTCGGAGACTTCAGACGGACAGGTTCTCGGTCTCACGCGTCTCTTCGACGCGATGGCAGAGTCGCTCCTCCGTCCGCAGCCGGGCCAATACGTCGCGGCAGCGCGACCGGGCCAGGTTTATACGGTGTACTCGAATCCGGAAACCGGCACGACGGCTCCTGATTTCAGCATCGGTCTCGGCGACGCTCGCTACATCGAGAGCTCTTACGACCTCACGAAGCAGTACGACTACCAGTCGTACGGCAACCATGCCGGGTCGTTCCTCGACAAGCCAGGCGCATCGGTCGCCCTCACGGACGCGCGTCCGCTTCTCTCGAACATCTCGCGCGAAACGTACCTCGACGGCCGCAACGTGATGTTCAGCTTCCGTACGGCGATTCCGCAAGCGTTCGATCGCTTGATCGCCGGCGTCATGGCCGACGACTGGGACACGGTTGCTCCGTACGTCGATCCATCGGTCGCGAAGGACTCGTTCGGCAACTCGCCCCTCCAGTCGCTCAAGCTCTGGGAACAAGATCTCTCGAAGATCTCACGCCCGACCAACGCGAAGCTCGTCGACCCGCTCCTTGGTTACAACATCAAGCGCCCGGCGATGTTCCTCATGCTTCTCTATCAACCCATCGACTCCAACATGGAGCTCATCCAGCGCACGCGCATCTGGCAGCCAGGTCTCACGGAAGCGGTCGATGTGCCTGAAGCACAGCGCGTCGTCTTCTTCGACCCGGTCGACCAAGTCGAGTGGAACGCGAAGAGCTTCGGCTCGGAGACCATCTCCGGCAAGGTGGTCGAGGTTGGTATCGGCGCTCGCATGCTTCAGCACGCGAACGAGCTCCTCCTCGCAGGCTACAACGTCAACTCGACGGTGCTCAGCGCCGCGAGCGGTCAGCAGTCCGTCACGTACGTCGACGGTCGTCCGGTGGGAACGCTCACGGTGAAGAACGCGGCGGCTGCTGCGGAGCTCACGAAGTACGTCGCGTTCCTCAACGAGACCCGTCGTTTTCTCAAGTACCTCGGTTACGGCCCTTGCAACCGCGGCGAAGACTGCAGTTTCTGATCTGACTCAGGAAAGAAGAAGAAAGAAATACTCATGAAAAACTGGAAGAAACTACAGTTTGGCCTTCTTGCCTCGGTCGGGATGTCACTCTCTTTCGGAGCCGCAGGTTGCTCTGAAGAACGATCCCCCATCGTCCAGAGCCAGCCGTACGCGTTGAAGAAGTCGGACCTCGTGGGCGACGCTGCGAAGCCGCTCGAGTGGTACCTGCGCAACACCGTCATCGACGCCGCGCAAAGCAACTCGCTTGCGTTCCCTGGTCTCCAGGATGAGCTCAAGCGCGTTCGCTTCGACATTCAGGAGAAATTCCTCGTCGTACGTAAATCGTACGAAGAGGTCTCCGGAACCGACGGCAAGGGCGCCGACCCCGCACGCAACGACGGCATCATCGTCGCGATGTTCCCGATCCTCAGCCAGTTCGACGTCGAGCGCGGATACAACCCGCAGACCGGCGAAGAAAACAACGTCATCGTCGAGAACACGAGCGACAAGCCCTGGTACGACCGCGAATACATTCGCGTCGACTGGAAGCAGAACCTCGCGCTCGATCCGGCCGGACTCTTTTACTACGAGCAATTCGGCGGCGTGAAATGGACCGGCACGGATTGGTTCGACAACGATCCGACGAGCCCGAACTCGCCGAAATTCGACCAGATCGGCAAGGGCTACTTCGACGTCACGCAGAAGCGCATCAGCAACACGGAATGGTTCTACGACTGGATTCCGTATTGCTACATCGTCAACATCTTCACGGGAAGCGACGTCACCGACTGCAACGTTCAAGAGTCGACCGTTCGCGTCTCCTTCATGAAGGTAGGCCAGCGAGACTACGAAGCGATCGAAACCGACTCGGAGAAGTGGGCAGCCTTCGGCACGTTCAACCGTGATCGCTACGGCTACTCCCGCGACTACGAGCTCCTCGACCGTCATTGGCATCGCATGGTGGCTCGCCACAACGTGTTCAAGGTCAGCCATGAGCCCGAGCACGCGGAATGCTTCGACGGCGATCCCGTCGCTTCGGACGCGGCGTGCACGGCGAACTTCGGTCAAGGCTCGCGTTGCGACCGCTTCGGCGGCGAGACGTACGGCGTCAAGGGAACGTGCACGCTTCCGCTTCGTCAGCGCGAAGTTCAGCCCGTCGCCTACTACGTCGACAACAACTTCCCCGCCGACTACTGGGATGACTCCGTCTTCCTCGTGAAAGAGTGGAGCGACGCAATCGCCGAAGGCATCGCGTTCGGTCGCGAAGCCGAATGCCGCCTCGAAGCGGGCGGTACGCGCGAAAGCTGCCATGCCGAGTTCTTCGATGGCGACGTGCCGAACGACACGAATGGCCCCACGGCTGTTCTATGCCACAACCCCGTGCAGACCACGGACCACGCGGCGTGCCTCGGAAGCGACGTCCAGCGCAAGAACGCGGACAACAACCTCACGAAGGAAGAGAAAGACAAGTCGAAGGACGTCTTTTCGGTACGCCGCGGCGACCTTCGCTACAGCCTCCTCGGCTGGGTCAATAACCCCGCCGCGTCTGGCCCCCTCGGCTACGCGCCGTCGGCTGCCGATCCGCTCACTGGTGAAGTCGTGCAAGCCACGGCCTACATCTACGGTGCCGGCATCGACACGTATGCGGCAATGGCTCGCGACCTCGTGCTCATCGCCAACGGCGAGCTCGACCCCGCGGACTTCGCCATGGGCAATCACGTAACGAGCAGCCTCGGTGAGAATCCCGCGGCATCGTCCACGGGCGACAGCCAACTCCAGGCTTCTCGCGCACCCACCAATCTCGAGCGTCGGGTGTTCGAAGGCTACAAGACCGCGTTGAACGCACGAGCGAACTCCGGTCTCTCGAATGCGGACATCGCGAGCCGTCTCTCCAACTTCGACGCGTCGAACCTCGTCTCGTCGATCGGCGTTGCGGGGTCCGGCGGAAGCGCTGTCTCGCGCCTATCGCAAGCTCAGTCCAACAACATCCAAGCGAACCTCAGTGGAGCTCCTGGCTTCGGCGGTTCTGCGGAGGGGCTCGCGATCACCAACGCACGCTCTGCCAAGCTCGCCGGCACGAAGCCGGAAGCAGACCTCATCGGCACCCAAGAGTGGATGACGACGACCGCGGTTGGCAATGCGGCGAGCGATTCGGACTTCGAGGGGATGCGCAAGGCATCATCGCCCTTCGGCGGTCAGCTCAGCCCCTTCGCTCTCCAAGACATGAAGCACAAGCTCAGCTCGGCTCTCGAGTCGCGCGGCGAATGCATCTTCAGCGGTGAAGAATTCAACGCGCCGCACATCGAAGGACTCGCGGCTCGCTTCAAGAAGCAGTTTGCAAACGAGAGCCCCGCGGATCGCAAGCTCAAGATCCTCGAGGCCCTCCGCAAGGCAATCTTCC
>JAHFDV010000269.1 GCA_023248815.1 Myxococcales bacterium | reverse complement strand
CGTGACGAAACGTGACGGTGAACGTATGCACTTTTTCTTTGGAGACGAGCGACGCGACCTTGGCGACCGCCGTGCTGTCGATTCCGCTCGAGAGAAAGACGCCTACCGGCACGTCCGCTTCGAGACGCAGGCGCACGGCTTCGAAGAGCTCGTGCGAGAGCTCCTCTTCGTTCGCGTTGCGCTCGTCGAGCGGCAGCGTCCAGTAGACGCCTTCGCGTCGCTGGCCTTGCTCATCGATTCGCGCAAACGAAGCCGCGGGAAGCACTTGCACCCCATCGAGCAGCGTGTGGGGCTCTTCGAGATTGCCCGTCGCGAGAAACGAGTGGAGCCCGTCGCGAGAGATCCGCGCGGGGATGACACCGAGCGCAGTGAGCGCACGTACTTCACTCGCGAAAAAAAGCCCATCGCGCGTCTCGCTGAAATAGAGCGGCTTCACTCCGAGGCGGTCGCGCGCAAGGAAAAGCGAGCCATCGGCTTCGCAGACAATCGCGAAAGCGAACATCCCACGCAGGCGCGGAAGAACGGCCTCGCCCCAGCGCTCGTATCCTTCGAGAAGGACCTCGGTGTCGCAGTGGGATCGAAACCGCACCCCCAAGGACTCGAGCTCGCGACGAATCTCGCGATGGTTGTAGATCTCGCCGTTGAACGCGATGACGTGGCGACCGCTGGCCGAACGCATCGGTTGCGCCCCCAGCGGCGAGAGGTCTACGATCGAAAGTCGGGTGTGCCCCAGGCCGAAACGCCCGTCATTGCTGCGGTATTCGCCCGCTCCGTCGGGTCCACGATGGCGGATCGCTCGGACGGCGTTCTCGAGATCGAACGCTTTTTCGCTCCGAGCCGCCAGGCGATAACCAACGAGACCGCACATCCGCGGGGAGCGTGCAGCTCTCCTCCCATTTTTTCAATGGTTCTCTTGGCTGCCCCGCAGTTATCGATTTCCCGAGACACTTATTGAAGGGCAAGAAAATTACACGAATCCCCGTCAAATCCGTTTCCCTCCCTCGCCCGTACCCCCTGAACGTGCTACCCAAATCGGCCCTTCGATGTCCACTTTGAAGCCACCAAAACCGTCCCTTTCCTCCCAAGAAGCGGGCGTCGCAATCGACTTCTTCTGGCTCGTCCTGCGCAAGCATTGGCCGATCCTTCTCGGCAGCTTGCTGCTCTCCGTCGGTATCAGCCTCGTCTACTCGAAGTCGCAGCAGCGCATCTACCAGGCGGATGCACTCCTCGAGATCGATCCGACCCCTCCCGGCCCGCTCGGCGACAAGGGCGAAGGGTTCGCGCTCTCGATGGGCACGAACTACTTCGACAATCGCGAATACCTCGAGACGCAGTACCGCATCGTCACTTCGACGCCCGTGCTCAAAGCCGCTGCGCGCGACGTGCGATTGAATGAGGACTACGGCTATTTCGGACTTAAGGCGCCGCCCACCGAGCCGATCACGCTCGATCAAGCAGCCGCTGCTCTTCAAACTCGCGTTTCGGTCGAAGCGGTCCGCAACAGCCGTCTCGCGCACGTGCGCGTCGAAGACACGAGCCCAGAGCGCGCCAAGCGTCTCACTCAAGCCGTCGTCGAAGCCTTCCGCGATCAAAACCTCCAGCGCGCCATCAACGCGAGCTCGGACGCCTTCGTGTGGCTTTCGTCTCAGGTCGAAGACTTGAAGAAGGAGCTCGAGACGAACGAGAACAGTCTCCACGAGTTCAAGGCCAAGAACGACCTCCCCAGCATCTCGATCAATGAAGCGTCGAACATGATTCGACAGGAGATGCAGGACTTCAACTCGGATCTGTCGCGCACGCGTGCGCGCCATCAAGAGCTCGAAGCGCGCAACACGCAGCTTGCGAAAGTCCTCGACGACGATCCCGAGAACCTCCCGGCGTCCGAATTCCTGAACAACCAGTTCTTGCAGAAGCTCCGCACGGAATACCTCGAGTCGAAGCGCCTCAAAGAGACGCTCCTCAAGCAAGGCTTCGGCGAGAATCACAACCAGGTCAAAGCCGTCACTGGAAAAATCGAAGAGACGCGCAGCGCGCTTCTCACCGAGGTGCGAAATATCCGCGGCGCCGTTCAGCGTGATGTCGCCGCCATTCGTGACGAGGAGTCGCGCAAGGCCGGCCTCTATGACGACGCGCATCGCCGCGCGGTCGATCTCAACATGAAGGAGATCGAGTACCACCGCCTGGATCGCAGCCGCGACCAGAACGAGAAGCTCTACGCGATGCTCCTCGAGCACATGAAGCAGACAGACCTCTCGCGCATGATGCGCCTCAACAACATTCGCGTCGTCGAGTCCGCGGTGACGCCAGTTGCGCCGATTCGTCCGAAGACGGGCGCGAACCTCCTCACGGGTCTCTTCATCGGCCTCATCGCCGGTTTCGCGCTCATGTGGCTACGTGAAGCAGCCGACAACCGTTTGAAGAGCCCAGACGACGTGGAGGCCGAGCTCGGCGTCACGTTCCTCGGCTTCCTCCCCTCTTCGGAAGAGCTCCAGCCGGGCGCCCCCAAAAAGGCGGGCCGTCTCCGCCGTCGCGCAGCACCCGTCGATCCGGGACGCGCCGAGCTCATCGTGCACGATCGCCCGACGAGCGCGCTCGCGGAAGCGGCGCGCAGTATTCGTACGAACCTCACGTTCGCCAATCCCGATCACCCGTTCAAGAAGCTTCTCGTGACGAGCGCGGCTCCCTCCGAAGGCAAGACGACCGTCGCGTGCAGCATCGCGATCGCTCTCGCGCAATCGGGTCAGCGGGTTTGCATCATCGACTGCGACCTTCGAAAGCCGCGTCTCCATCGCATCTTCGATCGCGTGGGCCACGCTGGCCTCACGAACGTTCTCCTTGGAGACGCAACGATCGAAGAAGTGGCAGCGCCCACGCAAGTCCCCAACCTCGACGTCGTTCCCTCGGGCCCCATCCCGCCGAACGCCGCCGACGTCGTGCAATCCGAGCGCTTTCGCAAGCTCATCGACGAGCTCGCTTCACGCTACGATCGCATCGTCATCGACAGCCCGCCGCTCGTGGCCGTAACGGACGCCGCTATCATCTCGACCATCGTCGACGGCACGGTCTACGTCCTTCGCGCCTTCTCGACGACGCGCGGTCTTGCTCGCCAGGGTCTCCGCGCCCTCACCGACGTCGACGCGCCCGTTGCCGGCACGGTCCTCAATGCCGTCGACCTCGGTCGAGGAGAGTACGGCTACAAGCAGTACTACTACTACCGCCGCGGCGGTTACGGCGAAGACGCGACCACCGAGCCGAAGAGCGCCACGTGGTCCAACGACGGCGAAGTGCAGAACGCGCCGTCAACGCGCCAGTAAGGGTAAGCTCGGCGCGCTTGACGGCTTGTTTGGGCGAACGCTCGTTCGCCGCGGGGGTGAGCTCGACGGCGCTTGACGGCTTTCGGTGCAGATCACTGCTGCGGCAGTATGATCTCGAAACCCGCGCCACCGAGCGGTGAGACTACGAGATGGATCTCGCCGGCGTGCGCGTGCGCGATGCGTCGTGCGAGAGCGAGACCGACTCCCGATCCCCCGTCGCGGCCAGTGACGAGTGGTTCGAAAATGCGCGGCGCAATGCCTTCGGCCACGCCGGGTCCATCGTCGAAGACGGAGAGAACGAAGTTGGTGCCTTCGAGACGGCCCGTCGTGCGAATCGCGACGACGCGGGGCGCCTTCACCTGGATCGCGTTCTCGTAGAGGATGCAAAGGAGGCGTGAGAGGAGGCCGGAGTGCCCCTTCACGAAGATGTTGCTAGTGAGCGTGGCGTCGTCCCACGCAACCTCGCGTCCGTAAAACTCTTCGCGGGCGCGCTGAACGACATCGACGAGGCGCGCGCGCTCGCTCTGACCATCGAGGCCGTTGGCGAGGACCAAAAGATCGCTCACCATGCGCTGCGCCGATTCGGTGGTGCGCCTGATGCGCGCGAGCTCGTCTTTCGAGTGCTCGGGCCGTTGTTCCGCGACGTAAGCGGCGGACGCGATGATCTGCAACGCGTTGCGGAGCTCATGAACGATCCCCGCGGAGAGCTCGCCGAGTGAACGGAGACGAGCGTCGCTGGAGGAGGGTCCCTCGTCGGCCATTGCGGCCTCGATCCTAACATCCATCTCCTGGGCGCAAGGGGTTTGTGCTAAACCGCGGCCCCCATGGCGAGCTCGGTGACGTCGGAAAAAATGGCGCATGAAATCGCGCGCCGCCGCACGTTCGCGATCATTTCGCACCCCGACGCCGGCAAAACGACGCTCACGGAAAAGCTCTTGCTTTACGGGGGAGCCATTCAGCTCGCCGGCGCCGTCAAAGCGAAGCGCGGGCGCGCTTCGGCCGTCAGTGACTGGATGGACATGGAGCGCGAGCGCGGAATCTCGATCACGTCGAGCGTGCTCCAGTTCCCCTATCACGACTTCCAGATGAACCTGCTCGACACGCCGGGTCACGCAGACTTCAGCGAAGACACGTATCGAACGCTCCATGCGGCGGACGGCGCCGTCATGTTGCTCGACTGCGCGAAGGGCGTCGAAACGCAAACGAAGAAGCTCTTCCGCGTCTGCAAAGAGCGCGAAATGCCCATCTTCACGTTCGTGAACAAGATGGACCGCCCGGGCCGCGATGCGTTCGATCTCATCGGTGAGGTGGAATCGGTGCTCGGCATCGGCGTCTATCCCGTTACCTGGCCGATCTTCAGCGGGGCGACCTTCCGCGGCACGTACCACCGCACGAAGAAGCGCATTTATCTCTTCGACAAATCACGCGCCGTCTCGAGCGCGCTCCAGGGCTCCGAGATCGCACCCGTCAAGGTGACGGGCCTAGACGACCCATTCCTCCGCGAAGAGCTCGGTGAAGAGGCCTTCAAGCAACTCAAGGACGAAACGGATCTTCTCGAAGCCGCGGGCGACGAATTCGATCACGCGAAGTTCTTGGCGGGCGAGGTCTCGCCGATGTTCTTCGGAAGCGCGATGAACAACTTCGGCCTCGAGGCGTTCCTCGAGACGTTCGTCGAGTGGATGCCGGCCCCCGTAGGTCGCGACAGCTCCGCGGGATTCGTCCCGCCCGAGAGTGATTTTTCGGCGTTCGTCTTCAAAATCCAAGCAAACATGGATCGCGCGCATCGCGATCGCGTTGCGTTCATTCGCGTGTGCTCGGGCCATTTCGATCGCGGGATGAAAGTGAATCACGTGCGCACCGGCAAGACGATGCGTCTCGCCAACCCCACGACGTTCATGGCGCAGGAGCGCACGATCGTCGAAGAAGGCTACGCAGGTGACGTTCTCGGTCTCTATGATCCGGGCGTCTTCGAGATCGGTGACACTCTCACCGCATCGAAGAATTTTTCCTTCGAAGAAATTCCGAGCTTCGCTCCGGAACACTTCGTTCGCGTCACGATGATGGATCCCATGCGCCGAAAGCAGCTCAAAAAAGGCATCGAGCAGCTCGCTCAAGAGGGCACCATCCAGCTCTACACACCCGAGCGCGGTGGAGATCCAATTCTCGGCGCGGTCGGAAAACTCCAGCTCGAAGTCGTGAAGTATCGCCTCAAGAACGAATACGACGTCGATGCGAACCTCGAGCCGATGTCGTGCGAGTTCGCACGCTGGGTTTCGACGAACGACGGCTCCGATCTCAACTTGATCGAATTCGACCGTGAACGCGTCGGCATTCCCGCTCGCGACGTCCGCGGTCGCGCCGTCGTTCTCTTCGACGGCGAGTGGCAGCTCAACAGTGCCAAACGAACGTTCTCGAACATCGCGTACGCGGAAACCGCGCGCGGAGTGCTGGCGTAACGCGCCGCTAAAACCTCAACGTCAGCGACAGCGGCGCATTCTTGCGCGGCGTGAGGAGCATCTGTTCGCGAACGGGATGCGATCCTTCGAGCGCGAGATCGATCGCCCACGCGACGAGCGTGCCTGCCGCGACGCCACCTGCGTCCCAAGCGAAGTCCTTCCACGAGGGGTCGCCCGAGCCCGTCAGGTCGATCAGTTCCTTGCCGGCACCCGCGGCAATTCCGATGCTTGCCGCGAAAATGAGCCGCGACGCGCGGCTCTCGCTAATCGGGACGAAGGCCGCATAGCCGACGCTCGCGATGCCGAAGGAGACCGAGAAGTGCAGCGCCTTGTCGTCGCTGAAAAACGGATCATCCCCCGAAGCCCGCGCCGTCTTTGAGGCGAGCAGCATTCCAAGCACGAGAACCGAACTGACGTTGCGCATGGACCTGGCGATCATAAGCGTGAACTCCCCCCTTCCCTCCGAAAGAAGCTTCGCCCACGCGACTCCGACCTCGACCCCTACCGTGACTTCGCTCGCGATAGGCTGCTATACAGCATATTTAGCTATAATGTACTGGGCTCGAAATGAGAGACGCGACAGATGGACCGGGTCGACCTAGAGTCCCGTCTGTCGTGCGTCGATCGCTTGTCCTGCCCCTGCCCGCTTGCGCGTCGAGTCTTCTTCTCGTGGCCTGCCAAAAGATCCCGACGGAGCCGCGCGACCACAGTCCCGTCGTCGAAGACGAAAAGGCCGTCCCAGCGGCGAGCATCGCGCCCGCGGAAGCCGGCGCCCTCGACTCCGGAAGCGACGCAAGCGAACGCGCCGCCCCTCTAACGCCGGAGGATCTCGCGAAGAAATCCGGCGAACGGCATTTCGACACTCCGGAGGCACTTCGCGCGCTCACGCTGAGGAGCGGCGATTCGGGCAGCAAAGCGTCTTCCGTCGATGGCGGGAATGCCGTTCTAGGTCTCTATCACTTTCGTTATGCGCCAGGATTCTGGAGCCAGGGGAAGAAGCTCGACTTCCCTCTGGAAGGCACGATGGATCGTCCGCAGCATCGCATCAGCAAAGATGCGTGCCTCGCGAATCTCCGCGGCATCACGCTTCAGACCGATGCGCAGCGCGCGCGCTGCAAAGGCTCCGCGAACATGGTGCCGATTTATCGTGGCGGAAAAGAAGAAGACGCGAAGACGTGCATCGACGTCTTCGAATATCCCAACGTCGCCTGCGAGCTACCATTCGTGTGGGGCAATCCCACCGACGCGCAAGCGATGTGTGCCGCGGAAGGAAAGCGTCTCTGCGCGCAGAGCGAATGGAACCTGGCGTGCGGCGGAGATCCTGCGGGAGGTCCCGACTCTCGCTACGCGTACGGCAGTGAGCCCGATCTCGAGATCTGCAACACGAACAAACCGCATCCGATGCGTGGCACGACGAAAAGCTGGGTATGCAGCGTCACCGATGCGAAGACGGCGTGGGAGACTTGCGCGACGGAGACGGAGCCTTCCGGAGCCTTTCCAAAGTGTCGCTCACGATTCGGCGTCTACGACCAACATGGCAACGTAGCCGAGATGATGTCGCGCAAAGAGGCGGCAACCGTCTACACACAGCTCAAGGGCAGCGCGTTCTTCTACGTAGACGTGTTTCGACGCCACGACGATCCCTCGCGCAGTCGGGAAGGTCGCGAGACCTATCCTGATCAGTGCAATTTCGACCCGCGATGGCACGTGGAGGAGCTCTCCAAAGCCCTTCATTCGAACTACCACCTCGGCTTCCGCTGCTGCCGCGACATCTGAGCGAAGTCGTACGGGCGCCCCCGTAGGGCCGGTGCGGTGCCAAGCCATCGATTTCGATGGGCAATCTCCAATCGGCGTTCTTTCTGCCGACGAACTTTGCGCCCCCTTGTGCAAGCGAATGCGTCTATCCTCATCGGCGAGCGAGATGCCGCCGCCCCCCACCGAAATCAAGCTCGTGCCCGGCACGTTGCTCGTCGGAAAGTATCGGGTGACGCGAGAAATCGGACGCGGCGGGATGGCCGCCGTCTACGAAGCCGTCAACGTTTCGCTGAACAAGCGCGTCGCGGTGAAGGTGCTCGCCTCCGAGCTCTCCGCATCGACGATCGTCACG
>JAHFDV010000268.1 GCA_023248815.1 Myxococcales bacterium | reverse complement strand
GATGACGTTCCGCCATGAAATCGGCGTTCCCGACGCCTAAAAAGCCGAGAAATCGAGCCCTTTACGGCCCTTTCGTCCGTCCCGAGCAGAATCTCCGATGGAACGACTCTCGCAATACCAGGAGATATGTTCCGTGCTCTCCATGTAGCTGCGACGGGTATGGTTGCCCAAGAAACCAAGCTCGATACGATCTCCAACAATCTCGCGAACTCGAATACGAGCGGTTACAAGCGGCAGGACGCAGAGTTCGAAGACCTCCTCTATCAGAACCTGCGAAGCCCCGGTGCGACGGGACAAGGAACGATCGCTCCCGCCGGCGTTCAGCTCGGCTCGGGTACGCGCGTCGTCACGACGTCGCGCGCGTTCGCACAAGGAACGATGCAGCAGACGGGCAACCCGCTCGATGTCGCCATCGAAGGCAACGGCTTTCTCGGCGTGATGCAGCCGACCGGGGAAGTTGCGTACACCCGCGCAGGTACGCTCAAGCTCGACAGCGGCGGTCGCATGGTCACGAGCGATGGCCTCCCCATCGAGCCCGCGATCACGATTCCGCCCGACGCAACCAAAGTGTCGATCGCTTCCGACGGCACCGTCTCCGTCATGCAGCCTGGCCAAACGAATCCGCTTCAAGTCGGTCAGCTTCAACTGACGACGTTCGTCAATCCCGGTGGTCTCACCGCCGTCGGTCACAACCTTTACGAGGCGAATGCGGCGGCTGGCGATCCGATGGTGGGCGCTCCTGCGTCCGAGGGTCGTGGCGCGATCATGCAAGGTGCGCTCGAAGGCTCCAACGTCGAAGTCGTGAGCGAGATGGTCGGCCTCATTCGCACGCAGCGCGCTTACGAAGTGAACTCGAAGGTCATCTCGACCGCCGACGAAATGATGCGCAACGCGATTCAGTCTCGCTGATCAGGGAATCATAAAGCACCATGTTTCACGGCCGATTGTCCACATCACTCCTCTTCATCACCCTCACTGGCGCAGCCGTGCTTTCGAGCAAGAAAGCTCACGCATCGCCCATCGCCGAGATCGGTCTCACCACGTCGCGGATCGATCTGGCGGCGCTTCTCAATCTCGAAGAGTTCAAAGGAATCGACCTCGGTCCCGCGCCGCCCCCAGGAGGCAGTCGTCTCATCAAGAAGGAAGAGATCGCCGAAGCGCTCACCAAAGAAGGAAAGAAAGCTCCGAAGAGCCTCCCCGAGGCCGTGCGTGTCACGCGCAAGATGACCGTGCTGAAGCGCACCGAAATGGAATCGCTGGCGCAGGGTGCGCTGAAGGACGAGCTCCCGCGCGGTGCCCGAGTTCTGCGGGTTCGCGGTGAAGAGCTTCGCCTTCCCGTCGGATACGACAAGGTGCGTATCGAGGTGCCGAAGGCTCCACGCCGCCAAGGCTCGTGGACGACGACGACGACGCTCATCGTTTCCGAAGAAGGACGCGACATTGCGCGCGTTCCGTTGACGGTCGATTTCCTTCTCGACAAGGACGCGATGTCGACCGATCTCGCGCGCGGCACGACGGTGCAGCTCTTCGTGCATCGCGGCCTCGTGCAGCTTCAATCCGAGGCGATCATCAACGCCGACGCCGATGTAGGCGATGTCGTTCCCGTCACCGTGCGCGCCAATGGCAAAACGTTGCGCGCCAAAATCCTCGATCACGACCGCGCCGCGCTCGTCGAATACCCATGAACTTCGACCATTCCCACAAAAGCAGCACGACCATGCAACCACTGAAATCTGCCAAGCGCTTCATCACCATCGCCGGCTTCGCGCACCTCTCGATCGCGTGCGGCCCGCCGCATGTCGCTCCGTTCACCCCACGCAAGCGCGCCTACGAGGTAGGTGAATACGCGAAGCGCGCCGACTCGCGTGAAACGAATGGCTCGCTCTTCAATCACGCCTCGGGCGGATTTCTCGAAGACACGCGCGCTGGACGTGTCGGCGATTTCGTCGTCATCAAAATCGACGAAGCGGCCGACGCCGAAGGTGGCACGAGCACGCAGTTGAAGAAGGCCTCGAGCGGATCGGGCGGCATCAGCGCACTCCTCGGAATCGTCCCCGCTCTGAAGCGCGCCTACCCGGGCATGGATCCGGAGAAGCTCTTCGAATACGCCTCGAAATCGGAGTTCTCCGGCGACGGCAATACGACGCGCAAGGGTGCCTTGTCCGGAAACGTCGCCGTGCGCGTCGTTCGAGAAATGCCCAACGGTGACCTTTTTCTCGAAGGAACCAAGGTCGTCCTCATCAACAACGAGGAGTATCACCTCTACCTCTCCGGCCTTGCGCGCCCCGTCGACATCGCGACGGACAACACCATCTCTTCTTCCCGCATCGCCGACGCACAGATCGAATTCACCGGTCGCGGAGACCTGGCCGATCAACAGCGCAAGGGATGGTTCTCTCGCACGCTTGATGCATTGAATCCCTTCTGAGAGTGCCATTCGTCAACGCGCTGGCACCCACACTCTCTTCCTCTCTCAGAGCACACATCCTCCCATGCGCCATTCGTCGAATCCCCTCACTGCTCTCCGCACCGCCCTCCTGAAAAGTGTCGCGGTTGCCGCGATGGCCTTCACGACCTTCACGGGAACAGAAGCGCATGCCGAGAAGGTTCGCGATCTTGCGAACATCGCCGGCGCTCGTGACAACCAGCTGGTCGGTTACGGCATCGTCACGGGTTTGAGCGGAACGGGCGACGACGTCTCCGTTCCCTTCGCTGCGCAATCGACGCTCTCTCTCGTGCGCCGCCTCGGCGTGCAAGTGGATGCGAAACAACTTCGTTTGAAGAACGTTGCGGCCGTTGCGGTGACGGCAACGATTCCGCCGTTTGCCAAAGCGGGCACGCGCCTCGACGTACAAATCAGCTCGATCGGCAACGCAAAATCGCTCATCGGCGGCATCCTCGTTCAAAGCGTTTTGAAGGGCGCCGATCAGAAGGCCTACGCCGTCGCTCAAGGTGCGGTGTTGCTCGGCGGGTTCGATGCGCGCGGCAACTCGGGCAGCACCGTGAAGTCTGGCGTCACGACGGCGGGCCGCATCCCCGAAGGCGCGATCATCGAAAACGAGATCGCGACCAACTTCGTTCAGAACGGTCGCCTGCGCCTCGATTTGCGCACGCCGGGCTTCGCAGTCTCGGCGGGCATCGCGGATGCGCTCAATGCAAAATTCGGCTTGGGGACGGCCAATGCCGAAGACGGTGGCGCCGTGATGGTGAAGATCCCCGAGTCGTTCGCGGGGCGTCCCGTGCAGCTCATCTCCGCGCTCGAAGACACTGAAGTGCAGTTTGCACGTAAAGCGCGCGTCATCATCAACGAACGTACGGGCACCATCGTCGCAGGCGGCGACGTGCGCCTTTCACCCGCCGTCGTCGTCAACGGATCGCTCACGATCGTCGTCCGAGAAACGCCCACCGTTTCGCAACCCACGGCGCCCGTGTTCGGGTCGACGAATGGCAAGACGGTCGTCGTCGCACGCTCCGAAGTCGAAGTGACAGAAGGCTCGAAGACCGTAGCGCTCGTGCCCAAAACCGCGACGCTTGCCGAGGTATCTTCGGCGATTGCCGCGCTCGGCCTTCCTCCCCGCGAGCTCGCCTCGGTGCTCCAAGGCTTGCGATCCGCCGGCGCACTCGAAGCGGAGATCGTCGTCCAATGATCTCGCGTCTCGGTAATCCCGCCCTGCAGTCGCTCGTCGCGTCCAACGCGGGTGCGATGAATGCGTCATCTGCAGTGAACGCTTCGATGATGCCCAAAGAAGGCGTCGCCAACGCTTCTCTTCTTCCCGGTGATGCAAATGCCGATGCCGCAGCGAAAGCTGCCCATGCGGCCAATGCCAGCAAAGAGGCGGGCAAATCGCCCGTCTCCAAGGTCGCCAAAGATTTCGAATCGATCTTTTTGCGTCAGATCCTGACGACTGCGAAGATCGGTGGATCCGAAAAAGGGGGCGGCTACGGCGGAATGGCCGTCGACGCTCTCGCCGACTCCATTTCCAAGGGTGGCGGCCTCGGTCTTGCAAGACAGATTGAGCAGGCGCTCGCTGCCCATCAGGCAACGGGGTCAAAAATGACTGAAGAAAAGACTCAAGGTGCGGCGCACCCTGCCGTTTCTAAGAGTGAGCAGCAAGAAGGGACGAAGCGATGAAGATCTCGGAAGGACACACGAAAACAATCGACGCGCCAGCAACGGGTGGCGTCTCGGCCGATTCGAGCGTCAAGAAGGGCAAAGACAAAGACGTCTCGCGCTCGGAAGACACGAGCGGGAGCGTCAAGGTCACCGTCTCGGAACAGGCTAAGAAATTGGCAGCGAGTCAAACGATTGACACGGCCAAGGTCGACAAGCTCAAAGCGAAAATCGCCGACGGCTCGTTCGAAATCGACGCCGCCGCCATCGCCAACAAGATCGTGGGCGGTAACGACGAATGAGCATCGACGAGCTTCTTCTCTCGTTCGAAACGCTTCTCGAGGAAGAGAGGCGGGCCGTCGTCGGTATGGATGCCGACAAGGTCCTCGAGCTCTCGCAGAAGAAGCAAGGCTACCTCGCGCGGCTCGCGAGTCAGCCCCGCGATGCCCTTCGGGAACGCGGACCTCTAATGAAAACCATCACCGCGCAGATCCGCGAGAACTGCATCCTCCTCGCACATGCCCGCGACTGCGTCCGTGATGCCATCGCCGCCGGAACCTGCACGTCTCCTGAGTCCGCCGCCCGCGGACACCGTCTCTCGATCTCGGGCTGAAGCAGGGATCACCAAAAACATGGGCTCACTCTTTTCAATCCTATCGATCGCGCGCGACGGCATCGTCGCTCAGTCGGGCGCGCTCAGCGTGACGGGTCAAAACATGACCAACGTCAACACTCCGGGCTACGTGCGCCGCAGTGCCATCCTCGCCACGCGCCCCATGGGCCTAGGGCAATCTGGAGGTGTTTCTTTCGAAGGGATCGCTCGATCTTTCGACAGATTCGCCTATGGGCACGTTTTGTCCGAGGGCGGGAAAATGAAGTCCGCGGAGGCGCGCAGCAACTCGCTGGCGACACTCGAAGGAATGCTCGCGCCGGGTGAAGGCGGAATGCAAGATCGGCTGAGCGACTTCTTCTCCAAGCTCACGGCGCTCACGAGCAACCCGACCGACACGACGACGCGCAAACAAGTTCTCTCGAGCGCACAGGAGCTGGCGACACAGATCTCTTCCGTCGCTTCGCAGATTCAAACGACGCGCGGAGATCTCCTTACGCAAAGTCAGAGCGCCGCGGGTGAGCTCAATCAGAAGCTCGCAAAAATCGCCTCGCTCAACAAAGACGTCATGCAGGCGACGGCATTGTCCGATCCCGCAGCCGACCTTCGCGATCAACGCGCCTCCCTCGTCCGCGACGTTGCCGACACGATCGGTGCACGCGTAATCGAGTCCGACGACGGCAATCTCACGCTCTTCTCCGCGGGGATGACGCTCGTCGAATCCGACACGTCCTCGGCGCTTCAAGTCGATCTCGATACGGCTGGAATGCTTCGTTACACGGCGGTGCGTGGACAAGGGTCGACGGCCGACATCACTTCGCAGATGAATGCAGGCACGCTCGGCGGTCTCCGCGAAGTGCGCGACACTGACGCCGTCGCAACCTTGAAGTCGCTCGATCAGTTCGCATTCGACTTCGCGAGCTCCGTCAATACCGTTCAGATGGGCGGCGTTGGACTCGATGGCGTGGGCGGTCGTCCGCTCTTCACGCCCATCGCGACGGTCGCCGGCGCAGCCTACGCGTTCAAGGTAGATCCTGCGATCGCTGGCAACCCTTCGTTCATTGCTGCGGCCACGACGGTCGCCGAGCTCCCTGGCGGAAGCTCCAACGCCGTGAAGCTCGCACAGCTTGCGAGTGCGCCACTCGGAGGCGGCGGTGCTCCCAGTGATCGCGTCGCATCACTCCTCGGTGACATCGGCTCGCGCAAGGTCAGCGCCGACAACGAGCTCACTCTGCGAGCGAATACGCTGTCGCAGGCCGACAACCTCTACCAGAGCAACGCCGGCGTCTCGCTCGACGAAGAAACCGTCAACCTCACGAAGTATCAGCGCGCTTTCGAAGCCGCGACGAAGGTCCTGCAGACGGTCGACCAATTGTTGAGTGAGTTCATCAAAGGTATCTAGCGTCGTTTTGCATCTCCCTTCGGAGATGCAGGTTCGAAATTCGGGGTTTTCACCATGCGCATCGCCGACACGACGAGACTCTCTCAAGCCATCGCAAACCAATCGCGAAACGCGACGGCGACGTTCAAAGCGCAGGTCGAAGCGTCGACGGGCTACCGCGTGAGCCGCCCATCGGACGATCCTGCGAGCTTCGCGACATCGGTGAGACAAGACGCGAGCATCTCCAAGCTCGAGGCACGAAGAGGCGCGACGGCAATGGCCGCGGACGATCTCGATCTCGCTGAAGGCGTGCTCGCCAACGCATCCGATCTCATGGTGCAGGCCAAAGAGATTGCGCTGCAGCTTTCCAACGGAAGCATGGACGCCGCGGCGCGCGCCAACGCCGCGAACCAAATCGGGACGATCCGTGATGCGCTTCTCGGGATTGCCAATACCAAAGGCACGAAGGGATATCTCTTCGGCGGTACCAAGACCGATACACCTCCGTTCGACGCCACAGGAACGTTCACCGGCAACGATCAGCGTGCAGATGTCGAAGTCGCCGACGGCATCGTCGCGCGCTCGAATGCGAGCGGCGCCAAGACCTTCACGTCAGCCGGAGGCGTCGATGTCTTTGCGCAGCTCTCGACGCTCGAAGCCGCGCTCGCTACGAACAACGAAGCTGGCATCCGCAATTCGATCGACTCGATGACGAAGTCTCATGATCAGATCGTCGCAGGTCGCGTCGACACGGGGACGGTGGCGACGCGCTTCCGCTCGGCGAGCACGATCATCGAGAGCTCGCTCGTGACGCTGAAAGATGCAAAAGCGAAGACCGTCGAGATCGATCCAACGACCGCCTACTCGAACCTCGTGGATCTCCAAGCGGCATACGAACGCAGCCTCGCAGTGACGAAGAAGATTCTCTCGCTCTCGGCGATGAATCAGTAAGCCCTAGAGCGAAGGTACGTTACGTGTCGATGTCGTCTTTGGTGGCTTTGAGCAGCCCGTAACGACGCAGCAAGCGTTTCAAGTTCGTGCGGTCGACGCCGGCTCGACGCGAGGCTTCCGAAAGATTTCCTTCGGCAGACTTGAGGAGCTCACGCAGATAGTGCTCTTGGAATTCGCGGAGCGCATCCGGGAGCGCCTGATCCAAGAACGGAATACGCGTGGGAGAGTCGTCGACGGAGCGAGGATGCTCGAAGAGGACGTCCGTGGGTACGTGACCGTCGACCGAAAGCGCGATGCATCGCTCGACGAGATTTTCGAGCTCGCGGATGTTTCCGGGCCATTCGTATTCGACGAATCGGCGACGGAGCTCGTCGTCAAAAATCGGCGGAACGCGTTGGGAAAGGCGCGCGTGCTTTTCCGCGAAGTGCTCCATGAGAGGGAGAATGTCTTCTCTGCGCTCGCGGAGCGCGGGCAGCATCACGGTGAGCACGTTGAGGCGATAGAAAAGATCGCGGCGGAAATCGCCCGATTGCACCATCGCCGCGAGATCGCGATTGGTCGCGGCAATCACGCGCACGTCCGTCGGGCGCTCTTCCGAGGATCCGACGGCGCGCACCTTGCGCTCTTGGAGGACGCGGAGGAGGCGAACTTGAACCGTGGGACGAAGCTCGCCTACTTCATCGAGGAAGATCGTTCCGCCCGTGGCGGCTTCGAAGAGGCCGCGATGAGCCGTGACGGCTCCCGTGAAAGCACCCTTCACATGACCGAACAGCTCGCTCTCGAGAAGGCTCTCCGTGAAGGCGCCACAGTTGATCGCGATGAACGG